>DATKYL010000172.1:0-2434 GCA_035528515.1 Acidobacteriota bacterium
GACCTCTCCGGGGCTTTTCTCGCGGTGGGTAACGGGGGCGTCGTGTACTCCTCCCCAGACGGGAAACTCTGGACCCTGGAGTCTGGAGCCCATGGAACCTCGGCCGTTTGGGGAGTCGCCAGCGGCATCAACCAAGTCCACGCCGTGGGAGATAGCGGGAAGCTGACGCAACTCGAACAAGCCGCGGGACTGAACGATCAATACACCAGCGAAGCGGATCTACTGAACGACGCTCTGAAACCTCCATCCGGTAGCTACAACGTCTATTTGGCCGGTGGCTATTTCCGCCTGGGGTCGCCGCCCATGGGGTTGATTACTTGCGATGCCATTCAGGGCGGTTCCCCGGCCCAGCGCACCGGCGGTCAATTCTTCAGCGAAGGCCTGGACCAAAGCGGCAACGAAAACCTGCCGAACAAAGTCGAAACCGATGATCTGGAGGACAACACCTATTGGGGCAGGGGAGGAACGCCGGTCTTCACGGATGGGGTCACGGACCCCTATGGTGGAACGGACGCTTTCACGCTTGAAGACAATTCCGTCGGGTCGAAAGAGTACATCCAGCACGTCTTCAGCGCAGGGGCAGGCGACCCTTTCTCGACGGACGGCGACAAGACCGTAGAAATCTGGGTTGAGGAGAACACCACCCCCGCGCTAGGTCACGTCATCGCCCTCTATGATACCATTGCTGCAGCCTATCGGATGTTTGCCACCATCACGGCTTGGGTTGCCGGTGAGCCCACGGTGGCGATGACTACGGGCACCGAAGCTTACCGCTACAACGAGCCAGGGACCGGGTGGTGGAAGCTCACCTTCAGTTGCCCAGATGTGGTTGCGGCCAATTCGAATCAGCTTCTCCTCTACCCCGCTTGGTCCGCCGCCCAGGTTGGCAAGCTCAACATCTACCGCGTCATGGTTTACGACGGGCCGACGGCACGGCAGAGTTTTTCGACGGATGACGTGGCCGCACTCGATACCGCGAACGATTCCCCGCTCGGATACTGGACCGGCATTGGCGACATGACCGGCTCGGAGCTGAACGACATTTGGGCCGCGTCCGTTGGCGCGTGGTGGGGCGTGGACCGTGACGGCGTGTTTCGGATGCGGGTCCTTACCGATCCTACCACCGAAACGGCGGCGCTGACCATAACGCAACATGACATGATCCGGCGCGGCGAATCGTCTAGCCTGGAAAAGCTGCCCCTGCGGGAAGAGGGCTTGCCGTCCTATAAAACCATCGTCCGGTACTCTCGCAACTTTACCCCCCAACACGGCGGTGAACTTGCGCTCGGCGTCACAGCATCGAAGCGGGCGGAATATGGCGGACTGTGGAAGGAGTACGTCAAGACGGACGCTACAGTGCAGACGGCCCATCTGCTCGCTACAGAGATGGTCTACGATACAGCGTTTACCTTGCTCGCCGACGCGACAACCGAGGGCGACAGGCTGCAAGCTCTCAGGGGTGTGAAGCGGGACCGTTTCCAATTCGTTGTTCCGCTCGATGACGAATTCCTCGCGCTCGACCTTGGCAGCTACGTCGAGATCGAACACCCGCGCTTTGGGCTGTCGGCAGGAAAGACCTTCATCGTCATTGGGGTGGAGCCGGACGCCGAACGTAAAGAAATCACGCTGGAGGTGTGGGGCTAATGGCCAACGCAATGTTCTGTTATCCGAATTGGGTGGACCACTCCGATACGGTCCTCTCCGGCGGCTCGTGGGAAACGGCGCTTCCGTTATCCAACCTCCAGGATCAGCGGCTTGCACGGGTCGCCAGGTCAACAGACGACGCCACGGCATCGGCAATTGTCAACCTAGACTTCAGCAACCAGAAGTATATCTACGTCTTCGCGATCCCGTCGTCTAACCTGACGATTGACGCGCTCGTTAAGGTCAGCCTGTCGAATAACTCAGACATGAGTTCCCCGACGTACTCGACCGGCTGGGTGAAAGCCTACCCGGTCATCTACCCGTCTGATATGCCACTGTGGGACGATCCCGGTACGTGGGACGGCTACCTTGCGCAAGACGAATACGACCTCGGCGAGACGTATGGGTGGACGCATGTCCTGACAGCCCCAACGAATGGCCGCTATTGCCGGGTTGAGATTGACGACACCGCGAACCCCGACACCTACATCGACCTCGGGCGTCTGGTCATTGCCTCCGGCTATCAACCCATCATCAACTTCGAGGTTGGCGCGGGACTCGGTTGGCAGACGGCGAGCACGGTATCGGAGACGGACGGTGGTGCGTCGTACCACAACGACCGGCCGCGTAAACGCATCTTCAACTGCGTGCTGATATACCAGAGCGACGACGAGGCGATGGTCCACATGTGGACGATTCAACGCATGCTCGGCACGTCCACACAGATCTTCTTTGTGTTCGACATTTCGGACACCGTCCATCTTCCGCGCCGGTCGTTCCTCGCCACGAT
>DATKYL010000173.1:0-2261 GCA_035528515.1 Acidobacteriota bacterium
GTCCTCTGGGTTGTCCTCTGATCCCAGGGCTTACGCCCTGGGCTAATCTCTTGTCACGCTGCAGGCCCATTCTCGACTGAGACGTTGTTTGCACCGGGTGGGCGATTCGATTCCCTGTGTCGTGAGGTTTTTCAACAGGCCTGTCCGTCAGCGTTTATCACGGTTGTCGCGGTTCGCAGAGATCTTCCGAAGGCTATGAGCATGTGTTGACGTTGCGCCTCTGGTGAACCGTGACGAACGTCACGGCCACGCCGCACGTTGCGATGCTCAACGGATTGACCTGCAGGTTGACGTCAGTCCCGCGCAGCCTGCGCCTGCGTGATGTGACTGCCGGGGGGGACGTTGCGGGTCAGCCAGACGTTGCCGCCGATGATGGAACCCTTGCCGATCGTGATGCGACCGAGAATGGTGGCGCCGCCGTAGATGATGACGTCGTCCTCGACGATCGGATGACGCGGGATACCTTTGATCGGGTTGCCCTGATCGTCTAATGGGAAACTGCGGGCGCCCAGAGTCACGCCCTGATACACGCTGACCCGCTTGCCGATTTCGCAGGTCTCGCCGATCACCACTCCGGTACCGTGGTCGATGAAGAACCGTTCGCCGATCGTCGCGCCGGGATGGATGTCGATGCCGGTGATGTTGTGGGCGTGTTCGGTGATGATTCGCGGCAGAAGCGGAACATTGAGACGGTAGAGTTCGTGCGCCATGCGAAAGTAGGTGACGGCTTGGATGCCCGGATAGCAGAAGATCGCCTCGTCGGGCGAGGTAGCCGCCGGATCGCCTTCGTAGGCCGCCATCACGTCGGTGGCCAGGAGCCGGCGCACTTCAGGCAGGCCGGCAAGGAAATCCCGCGTGATTTCCGAAGCCCGCTCTTCACAGGCGGGGATGTCGGCAGGTTGTTGATCGCCCGCAAACAACAGGCAACGTTCCACCTGGTCTCGCAAGGGGCGCAGCGCCCCGTCGAGGGTGGCGCCGACATGAAAACGCAGACTCTCGGCGGTCAGTTCGCTGGTGCCGAAGTAGCCGGGAAAGAGCACCGCGCGTAGCGCTTCGACGATCTCGACAACCGCGTCACGCGAGGGGAGTTTCCGGTCGACACCGTTGGCCGCCCGGGTGTGGGCGAGATGATCGCTGCCGGAGCAGAGGCAGTCGACCACCGACGCCAGCGTGGTCGCATCGACACAATCGGATTTGTCTTTCGGATTCATCATCGTCCTCGGTCTCAGTTTTCCTCAAATAGCCAGGTGCTCAGGTAACGTTCGCCGGTATCGGGCAGAATTACCACGACCATTTTCCCGGCGTTCTCGGTCCTGCCGGCAACCTCGACTGCCGCGTGCAAGGCGGCGCCGCATGAGATCCCGGCGAGGATGCCCTCTTCACGCGCCAGGCGGCGGGCCATCTGCCCGGCCTGGTTGGTCTCAACCTGGATAATCTCATCAATCAGCTCGGTACGCAGCACTCCGGGCACAAAGCCGGCGCCGATTCCCTGAAGCTTGTGCGGACCGGGCTTCCCTCCCGAAAGCACCGGCGAATCGGCCGGTTCCACCGCGATCGTACGGAACGACGGTTTGCGCTTCTTGATCACCTCGGCGACGCCGGTGATCGTCCCGCCGGTGCCGACGCCGCAGACCAGGATGTCGACCGCGCCCTCGGTGTCGTTCCAGATCTCCTCGGCGGTGGTCCGGCGATGGACTTCCGGGTTGGCGGGATTTTCGAACTGCTGTAACATTAGGTAATCCGGGTTCGCGTCGGCCAGTTCCTGTGCCTTGTGGATCGCCCCGGACATGCCCTCAGCCCCCGGGGTGAGCACCAGTTCGGCGCCGAAGACCGCCAGCAGCTTGCGCCGCTCAATACTCATAGTGTCGGGCATGGTGAGGATCAGCTTCAGTCCCCGGGCGGCGGCGACAAACGCGAGGGCGATCCCGGTATTCCCGCTGGTCGGTTCGACCAGGACGGTTTTCTGGGTGATGTGGCCGTCGTTCAGCGCCGCGTCGATCATGCTCAGCCCGATACGGTCCTTGACGCTGGACGCCGGGTTGAAGCTCTCGAGTTTGGCGACCAGTTCGGCCGGGAGACCCGCGCCGATCCGGTTCAGGCGGACTAAAGGCGTCCTGCCGATGAGTGCGGTGATGTCTGGTGCGATATGTGCCACTGATTCTCTCCTGTCTTCATATTGGGGAATACGGCACCAACCGGTCTCTCATTACTGAAAAACCTCTAACAGCGGAACAAAGTAGGTTCCCCTACTGTCCCGGTTC
>DATKYL010000174.1:0-17111 GCA_035528515.1 Acidobacteriota bacterium
TCAGAGACCGGCGTCCGTCGCTGCCCCTTATCCCCTCAGAATCAAGAA
The DNA here is from genome assembly GCA_035528515.1 of Acidobacteriota bacterium. Classification (GTDB taxonomy): domain Bacteria; phylum Zixibacteria; class MSB-5A5; order WJJR01; family WJJR01; genus DATKYL01. The sequence continues at coordinate 49 of DATKYL010000174.1, forward strand.
GATAGCAGCGGCGGTGCCCGAGGAGTGTGTCAGAGTTGTTCCGGTATGCACGCTCTTGCACAACAAAAGTCCCCTCCCCGAGTCATCGGCCCAAGGGCGGACGGGGATCGCGGAAGCTGCCAAACTGACCGCGATCGCCGTGTGTTCGTCGCAAGGAAGAGCATCCGCTCAGAGTATGCCGAAAATGTAGACGAGCGAAAGATAGATCCCCGCGGCGATGAAGATCACCCCGGTGACACGACGCGCCCAGCGCTCGACCTGCGGCAATCGGTTCAGCGTCCAACCGACCCAGCGGGCCCCCAGACCAAGACCCACGCCGAAGAGAAGAACCGGCAGACCGGTCCCCAGACCGTACAACGAAGGATAGGCGATATACGAGTTGTGACTCACTGCCAGCGATACGAGACTGACGAAGAACAGGGCCGCCGAGATCGGACAGAACGACAAGGCGAGCAGGATTCCCAGAGCGAGCGATCCCCACATGCCGCCGGAGGCGGCGCGGCGGCGCAGAGACTCTCCCCCGCCCATCCCCGGCAGGGACACGTTGATGAGGTTCGCGAGTACCATGCCCACCAGGATCAGAACCGGCCCCACCAGCTTGCTCACGTATGATTGCAGAATGTCGGAGATCGACACGGCGGACGCGACGCTGGCCACCAGTAACACGCCCAACACCACATAGGTGATCATCCGACCCAGGGCATACAGCGCCCCGGAGAGGACAACCCGTCGGGGGGAATCCATGTGCTTGCCGATGTAGGTGATCGCGGCCACGTTTGCCGCCAGCGGACATGGACTCACCGCGGTCAGAATCCCCAGCCACAGTGCTGAGACCGCACCCATCCAGTATGACTCAATCATGGCATCTCGAGGAAGGCGCGGACCTCGTCGCGAACGTAGGTGTTGAATTGGTCTTCAGTGTGCACCAGATCCCAGACTTGATCGAGGTTCTGCCAGCGATGCCGGATGCCCTCACGATAATCCACCAGAACGAGGGCCTGGCTGACGAGCTGATATTCCTGTTTGAAGTGTTCGTTGCCGGGCTCCTCGACATTGACACTGCGGAAGATCAGCCCACCCTGATTCAGTTCGGCGGCAAAGCTCCGCTCGATCTCGGTGCGCGATTGGTTTTCGATCTTCAGGCAGGTGACACAGCGCGCGGTGCGGTGGAAATAGTAGGCCACGACCTCACGAGCCTGACTCTGCGGTTCCGCCGTTCCCGTCGCACCGGGATCGGTTGCGGTCTCCTTGACCACCATCCAAACCACCCCAAGAAGAACAAAGGCCAACAGGAGCAGGCGGATAATTTGTTTCCCGTTCATCGGCAGATCCTCCGCCGGTTCAGCCGGCGATCAGTTTCTGGAGTTCGGCGACGCTCGGGACCCGTCCCGAACACTTGGTGGCACCGTCGACAACCAGCGCCGGCGTCATCATGACGTCGAACTTGGTGATTTCCACAATGTCGGTGATTTTCTCGAGTTCGTATTCGATTCCCAGCGCCTGCGCGGCCTCTTCGGTCAGCGCCGCCAGTTTGTTGCACTTCGCGCACCCGGTGCCCAGGATCAGGAGTTTCTTCACCTGTGTCGCTCCTTTCTCAATGATCAGAACAGCAGGCCGTACAGATACCCGCTGGCGGTGGCCATGACAACAACCAGTCCGACAAACACGATCGTTCTTTTCGCCCCGATGATACCGTTGATAACCAGCATGTTCGGCAGTGACAGTGCCGGTCCGGCGAGGAGCAGCGCGAGCGACGGCCCCTTGCCCATCCCGCTGCCGATCAGTCCCTGAAGAATAGGTACCTCGGTAAGCGTCGCGAAGTACATGAAGGCGCCCGCGACCGAGGCAAACAGGTTGGCGGCCAGTGAATTCCCGCCGACCGCCCGGCTCACCCATTCCGAGGGGATCAATCCCTCGTGACCGGGACGTCCCAGCAACGCCCCCGCGACCAGGACACCGGCGAACAGCAGCGGCAATATCTGTTTGGCCAGCCCCCACGACGACTCAAACCATTCCCCCGACTCCCCCTCGGCCCTTGAGGTCAGGACAGACAGCGCCACCACCGCGGCGCCGAACGCCAACAGAGGTATTGAGGGAAAGATGAGCGCCAGCGCGACTGGTGCTGCGGCCGCGAGAGCCACCTGTCGAACAGAAAATCCGAACCATCGATGAAGCGACCACGCCAGTCCGAGGCCTGCCGCACCGGTGATCCACCACTTGACGCGAAACACCGTGTACCAGAAACCGGTCTCGCCGGCGGGCGCGTTCCAGTTGGCGAACACCAGGATACCGACCAGGAACGCCATGTGAATGACGCTCTGCCGCAGGGGACGCACTGGTCCGGCATCGGCGGACACGGCCGCGCCGGAAGCAGTGTCGGGCCTATCTCTGAATATCGCCGCCATCAGAAGACCGATGACGACACTGAATACGACTGCGCCGATCGCACGGGCGATGCCGAGTTCAACGCCGAGAATACGCGCGGTGAGAATGATCGCGAGGATGTTGACGGCGGGCCCGGCGTAGAGGAACGCGATCGCCGGTCCTAAGCCGGCGCCGCGTCGGTGAATCCCCGCGAAAAGCGGCAGCACGGTACACGAGCAGACCGCCAGGATCGAGCCTGAGACCGAGGCGACCGAATACGAGACCCATTTCTTCGCGTCGGCGCCGAGATAGCGGATGACCGCGTCCTGACTGATGAACACCGCGATCGCCCCCGCGATGAAGAACGCCGGCACCAGACAGAGCAGGACATGCTCGCGCGCGTACTCATTGAGCAATCGCAACGCTTCGCCGACGGGATTGTCAAGACCCAGACGGCCGACCGGGAGATAGAACGCGGCGAGGAAGACCGCGGCGAGAATACTCAGCGGCTTCCACTCGGTCTTCCAATCCATATCAGATCTCGTCTCTCGTGATGTCCACCGATTCTGAATTCATCAACTGGACTGCGCACTCACATTCTTCTCAATGATGGCCTTCAACTCTTTGGGCGACGGCACCCGACCGGTCAGCGTCCGCTTGCCGTTGACGATCAGACCCGGAGTGGGCATCGGACCGTACGCCGCGATCTCGCCGAGATCGCGAATATGCTCGAGGTCCGCCGGGACGTCCATTTCGGCGAGAACGGTCCGCAGGCGGCGCATCAGTTCATCGCACTGATAGCACCCCGGTCCTAAGACACGGATCTCCATCAGACCGCCTGCATCCTGGACATCTTCACCCCGAAAGCGGCGGTATTCGAGCACGAGAGCGCGTGCGTATTCATGCTCGGCTGTCTCGGGAATGTGGTTTGACTTTCGCGCCAATGCAACGAGCCGGTCTTCGAGTTCCTCGTCGCGCAGATTGAGACGGGCAATCTCCGCAAAGACCGCGTCAAGGCCGACCATGCCGACACGTAGCGTCCCAACCCGGATCTGTCTGACATCTGCCGTCATCGTCGTCCCCGACACGGACTCAACCGATCGCCCGTCGCCCCTCCTCCGCCACCTCTTTCAGGACACTTTCGATGCAGCCGAAGAAGTTGAGGATGCAGGGAACGCGCAGCCGGTAGTTGACGGTCGTCCCGCTCTTCTCCGTGGCTACCAGCCCGGCGTTTTTCATGACGGCGAGGTGTCTGGAGACGGTGGAGATATCGGACCCTACCAATTCGGTCAGTTCCAGGACACACCGCTCTCCGCGACTGAGTGCGTCGATGATCAGCAGGCGGCTGGGATGGGCCATCGCCTTGATGACCTTTGCCCTGGCTTCGTAGTGGTGTTTGGTTTTCACGCTCATAACCGTCTTCCTCGGGGCTGATACGGCTCAGTCCCAGGGCGTGTTTGGCAAAATAGGCAAGGATGGGGAGGGAAGTCAAGGGGTGGGATTCATACTCTTGGGTGCATCACCTTGTCGCTGGTTCAAGTTCGGCCCGGGGGAGGATTGCGCGTCACGGACTGACCAAGTTCAGTGGCACACACGCTGCAGGCACACGCGAGAACAGCGGTCAAGGCACCCGGCAGGTCCCAAGAGCTTGGCCAGAGGTCCATTGTCGGACACGGACTGAAGTCGAACCACACTTCCGTCGCCGGGTCACTTGTGAGCCTGCCTGCGCGGCTCGGATGCATGTAAGATTGCGCAGTCATCCAATTGCGGAATGAGCTCAACATGAATACTCGTCGGCGTAGCCTGAGAATCGGACTGCCGACGAATTCCACTGATCCGCGGACTGGCCAATGAAAGGTCTATGATTGGCTGCTTGACCGCTGACGTCTGATTTACCTTCATTTAAATAGGGACCCATGAGAATATGATCGGAGCAGATTGGTGATTCTGAGTCCGTTTGACATTGACCAGCGAGCACGCAAGTGCCTTGCCCGCTCGATTCCGGACGACTGGACTATATCGCCACCGACCGACGACGTCGGACTAGACTACTGGCTGCAGATCACCGAGCACGGAGCACCTGTGGGACTGAACTGCTTTCTGCAACTGAAGGGGACTCAATCCCACACCTCGGAGAGTTTAGACATTGCATTCCGATTGCGAACTGATCGGCTGCTGCAGTATCTCTCATCGACAGCCCCCGTATTACTCGTCGGATGCTGGATAGCACCGACTGACCCAAATGATGACGAAGCCCGATTCTGTGTGATCCGTGATTATGTTGGATATCGTCTTGAACCTGAGCGTCCAGATACAAGGAGTTGGCTAAGCCAGAAGACAGTGAGTATAGTCTTGAGCCCTCAAGACGCACTGACTCCAGAGGTGTGTCGACAGCAATTGCGGCAATACCTTGAGATCGATTCGGAGCGTAACATTCAATCCGAGGATCGCCTTCAGAGACTGTTCCGGCGGTGCCGACCCCTGGCTGTCGCTGTCTCCAACATGGATTCGTACCTCAATACAATGCAATCCCAAATGCCCCTAGAGTCTCGCACACTGCTCAAGCAGTTTTTCATAACAGGCACTATTCTGCAGGAATCAGGAAAGCACAAGGATGCAATCTCGTACTTCACCCGTGCACACCATTTGGCGCCTACGCCGATGGTCTGCCTGAGCCTAACGTTTAGTTTCGAAGCCATTGGGGATCTAGCCAATATGCTGACTATTGGCCTGCAGGGACTAGGTCTCGAAAATGACAATCCATACCTGCTTAGCAACGTCGGGACTGCCTGCTTCTACTTGGGCGACATACAGAATGCGTTCGCGTATCACGAGCGAGCCATCAGAATTGAGCCGACAGATGCCTTTCTCTTGATGAATGCAGCTGCAACTCTGGAATACCTAGCAACGGAGATTATGAGTGCTAGACGACAGGAGACTCTTGAACGTGCGAGAGGCTACTACGAACGCGCCAATATGCTCCGGCCAAATGACGATCTCATCCTGATGGATTTGGGACTGGTGCTATTCAAGCTCTGCAGATTCCGGAATACGTGTGATGTGTTAGAGCAAGCTGTGCGGGCCAACCCTCGGAACTACACTGCGCAGATACGGTTAGCTCGTGCATATGTAATGACTCAGGGTTTCGATCGCGCTCGTCAGATCGTCGACAACTTGATCAGGTACGGAGTATCAACCAAGGATGTCCTTCAGATTAAGCGTATGCTACCTCGCTGAATGCCTAATTACTGGCACTAAGTCAAAGTGACTGTCGCTCTTGGGGCGAGAGATGAGCAGCTGCCGGAACCAACGGACGACAGCAACCAGAATGCCGGAGCCAAACACAGTATCCAGCAATTGATGGTTCTCTTCACAACAACGGCCTCCTCGTTCAATCGACTCCTTCAGTACGGAGAATACGGACGGCTGCATCTCCGGCACGCGTTCCAGGGACGGCATCCGATATCTCGCGGAGCAACGTTACGTTGAGCTCATTCCTACCATCGCGACCACGGGCAATCCCCCTGATATACCGCGCAATGGACGGATGATTTGGTGCAGTGAGTGCCAACAAACGTATAATCTCGACATCCGTATGGGATATCAGTGAGCTAACCTCGCTGGGAATGCGAAGCGCGACTGTACTGAGAGCGGCTGCGGCGAACCTCGAAGAGGGATAATCATGCGCCAGTTGCCACAGGAACTCCGTTTCCTGACGGCGGCTGTTCGCCTTTGCGCTTCCGGCCGCACGATATGCCTCCATCGCCAACGAGTCATCTCCTGTTGGCATGACCACCGTAAGGAGCACGGTGTCGTAAAGATACGGGCTGTCATTGACCCGCGCGCGACCCCAAGGGTCATAATGCCATCGCGTTTCTATCTGGTACACTCCTGGAGGAAAATACCTGTACGAGGACACGGAATCCGAAAAGGCCGAATAGTAAAGGAGGGACAGACAGTCTTCCTGGAGACCGAACGGGGCGATAAACGCATCAGGCGTCGGTACCCAGGTGCCAGCCAATCTCAGACCGACAACCGACTCACCGCTCTCATCAGAAATCTCAATACGAAGGATGTCACTCGTAGGGACGAATGGTCTTGCGGGGAAGTCATCCCCGGTCATGTTCTGCGCTCGCGCACACATCCAGACCGGTTCGTATACATAGACCGTGTCCCGCAGAAGCCACGTACTGTATGACACCTGCTGTGCTTCAACTCCCGACGCGCATAACAGGAGGATACAGGAAGTGAGCGTCGCTGCGCGGACGTACATACGGGCACTCCTTACCAGAGCCTACGGGATTACAGTTCCCAGATAGGCTGCACACGTAGATTGATCTTCGCCGTCCTGATCCCGGCAGAAAGACAGTTCTGTGATGACACTGTGGAGATTCGGTGAGTTGCTCGGCCAATTCGGGTCAATCGGAGCAATCCGAAGGCTACCGCCCCACATCATGCACCAGTTGTAGCTTCTATCCTTGGTCGGATCGACATGCTCTGCTGCCTTCCCCGGTTCATCGGGTTCCATCAACCCACCGACAACATGGCCCAACTCATGTGCGGCGACCCAGTCATATACTTTGCTACCGAATTCCGTTTCCCATGTGTGTGTTGTTGTCACGTAACTCGACTTGATCGAGGACCAGAATACGAACGACCACTTTTCCCCTGAAGGAAGGCCGGGTTGCTCCGTGCAAGCCGACATGCCCAATTGCCCTGGTATAATGCCCCCGTCGCTGTCTGCTAGTCTGGTTGAGGCAACAACAAGATACCAACCCAACTGTCTCAATTCAGGATCTCCTATCTCGTCCCATAGCAGCTTGATGTCCTGCAATGTGATGAATGTTTGCCCATCGCCCCGTTGCCAACGCCACGGCGTCGAGGAATACCAACAGAACTCCAAGCCAACATCGTTGTAGGCCCTTTTGACACTGGCCGGAATATTGTCGCCACGACGAATAATGTCCAGGTTAATCGTGGTGTATGGCTCATAAATCAACTCCTGGACCTTGTACTCCACTCTGACCGCGTGGCCTATGACGTTCTCGCAGGCGACGTCCTCGTGTACTGCGTCCTTCTCCTCTGAGCTGCAACCACTGATGACGCAGACTAGGAGTGTGAGGAGAACCAAAATCGACGAGAACACGTGGAGTATCCACGGAAAGCCGTCCGACTGGTCCTGGCCATCACGTTCCGGCAGGGTTCCTGTAGGTCGTGAGACAGCGACTGTGCCCGTTTTCGTGATTCGCCACACGTTCCCAGCTCCTCCGCTTTCACAAGCGCAATGGCATCGGCATAGTCGGTTGAGCCGAAAGCTGGCCCACAAAGGGTCAACAATCCACTTCTGTTATTGCAGCCATCGTATCACTTCTGCCGTTGTGGCACTTTGTGAATCCGAACCTCCCTGGACTCGACTGACTGTTAGATAGCACGGCAGTATGTAACATTTCCACCAACGGATGTCACTATTTGTGAAGAACCCGGCGAATCTGCCTGGTTGATAGGCCGAACTGATCAGCCAGCTCATTGAGATTGGAGCCGTCGAATACCACCCGAATCTTTGCGTTGCGGAGGGCTGTGGCCCGCTGAACGCCAGTCAAGTACTTGCCTCCGACGATCTCGAGAATGAGGATCGCGAACTCGTCAATCTCGCGAACCGGTCGACCGGGCAGTCGCCGTGCCAATTCGGATCGAAGCTCCTCTGGCGTCATTGTCTCAGGCATCGGGAACCGTCGTAATGACTCCGTTGGCGTCACAACTCTACCGGCGCCGCCGGCTACATCACCACGCGGCTCCAGCCCATGAATCCCCCTTCAATGAGAACTGCTATCCATACATGTTACACACAACCGTTCCCAAGTATTCCCGGCGAGCCGTAAAAAGCGAGAGCGGGGCTCAGATTCCCTTGAGGCTGAGGACCGCGCAGTTGCCCTCGCGCCCGTTGGCACACTGCATCCTTGCGCTCGGGACTGCGTCGCACGCCCCGGACGGAATTCCCGCCTACAGATGTCGCCTCAATGGAATGAGGCAGAGGCTCCTCGAGAGCCTCGGTGCAGTGTCTACAACAATAGTAAATATGGCAACGCGGGAGATCTATGCAAGAGAATTCCGTATCCCGCTGGGGAGAAGAGCAGGCGGTGTGGCTACGGATCAGAGACCGACGACGATTGGCCGCAGGAACAGGAATGACACCGCTTGCGAGGCAACGGGTTAGGAGATGCAATGCGGAGTAATGCTGCCGCCGTTAGCTGGCATGAGACACCGCACCGTGCCCGAATGCAGAAGGGATCCGCGTCACCGGATCGTGGATCGAACGACGCAGAGCCCCCGAATCACTCCACCTTCACGCAACACGTTTCCGGTCGCTCAATCGTCACGCTGGTGAGTTCCAGTCCGTGGGCTTCGTCGATTTCCTCGGATGTGCCGCATGACGGACAGACGAACAGGTGACCGATCAGATCGTCGGCGGTGATCTCCTGCGAATGCCCGCAACCGCCGCAGGTTGCGCGGACGGCGAATTCGGTGACAATCAACTCGGCACCCTGAAGCGGGGTGTCGGCGGTCAGCATCTGGAACGCCTGACGCAGCGGCGCCTCGGCGAAGGTGCTGCCCCGACGCACTTGCACCGCTTTCACGCGTCCACCCTTCTCACTCTGCAGCCGGGCGGTCACGTCCTTGACCAACTGCTCGACGATGGCATACTCATGCATGGCACAGCTCCTTCTGCGAAGCACAAACATCTTGTTTGACCCGATCGACGAGCTTGCCCAGCGCGGCGCGGACCGGGTCGGTCAGCGCACCGCCGATCGAACAGGCGTCGGCAATTTCCATCGCATAGATTCTGATCTCATCCGGGAAATCCAGATCGAGTTGTGAGGCCAGTGCGATCAACTCGGGAATGCCGGCGTAATGCGGCGAGGGCGCGATCACGCTGTCAAGATCGGCCGGGGTGAACTCGCGGATCGTCCCCGGCGGATAGTCGCCGGTCTGCACCGCGTCGATCAGGATCGCGCAGTCGTAGCCGAGCAGAAGCTCGATTAAGGCGACACCCGAGAGGCTGCTTTCGACGACGTCCGCTTGACCGTCGAGCGGCGCACGCAGTTCACGCGCCGCGAGGAGGCCGACCGCATCATCGGCGAGCAGCTCGTTTCCCAGACCGAGGACCAAGATTCGCATACGTTCAATCCCGACGGACTTCCTCAACCAGTTCGCGTCGTGCATCGTAGACACGCACGATCAACGGCATCTGCCCCGGCAGGGCGTGTGTGGCACAGCCATGGCAGGGGTCGTAGGCGCGAAACGCCATCTCCACGAGATTGAGAATGCCGTCGTCGACCTTCCCCTTGCTGATCACGCCGTGGGCCGCCTTGTCGACCGAGAGCGCGATGCGGGCGGCGTTGTTCTGAGTGGCGACAATCAGGTTGGCCCGTTTGATCACACCCTGCGGATCGGTCTCGTAGTGATGGAACAGGGTTCCCCGCGGTGCCTCGACGACACCGATGCCTTCATGCGGCGTGGCGGTCGGCAATGTCCGTACGTTGGGATCGATGATGTCGGGATCTTTGGCCAGTTCGAGCGACCGTTCAGCGGCATAGAGCAGCTCGATCAGCCGCGCCCAGTGGTTGGCCAGCGTGTAATGTACCGGCTTGCCGCCGAGGGTGGCGAAGAACTGGTCGTACGCTTCCTGCGCCAGCGGCGTGGCCATACCGTCGGCGGCATTCAACCGCGCCAGCGGCGCCACACAGTAGATGCCGCTCGCGGCACCGTCTTCAAACCCGGTCCAGCCGACGTTCTTCAGGTAACAGAACTTGACGTAGCTCCACTCCTCCACGTGCTCGGCGACGTGGTTCAGATAGTCCTGCCCTCTAAACTTCGCGTACTCCTCACCCTCCGGCGTCACCACGCGCACCGCGCCGTCGTAGAAGTTGACCCGGTTATTGTCGTCGACGAGACCCATGTAGTAGGTCCGGTGGGTGTAAATGTCCGAGAGGATCGTTTCGACGTATTTCGGGTTCTTGAGCACGATGTCGTTGAAGACTTCGAGGCTGAACTGACCGAACTTGACCGCGCGTTCGGCGGCGGCGATGTACTTGGCCTGATCCTCTTCCGCCAGACTCTTGGATACGCCGCCGGGCAGACCCATGACCGGGTGAATGACCTTGCCGCCGGCCAGTGAGATCAGGTCCCGGAGCTGTTTGCGCAGGCCGATGACTTCTTTGCCGATGTCCAGTCCGACCTTGCCGAGGACTCCAAGGATGTTGCGTTCCGCCTTCGGGGCTGTGGGACCGACGACGAAATCGGGGCCGCCAAGGAAGAAGAAATGCAGCGCGTGGTCTTCGACGAAGAAGAGGCTGTAGATCAATTCGCGGATCTTGCGGGCCGAGGCCGGCGGCGCGACGTGGTAGAGATCGTCGAGCGCCTTGCTCGACGCCATGTGATGCGCGGTCGGACAGACCCCGCAGATGCGACTGGTGATTTGCGGCATGTCTTCCGCCGGACGCCCCTCGGCGAACTGTTCGAAACCGCGCAGCTCGGGCACCTGGAAGTACGCGTGCTCGACCTCTCCGTGATCGTCGAGAAGGATGTCGATCTTGCCGTGCCCTTCGAGTCGGGTGATCGGATCGATGGTGATGGTCTGACTCATGGCCGGGAGCCTCCGTTTCCGTTATGTCGGACACGACGGTGGAGAAACGATGCCGGCAGGCTGTAACGATAGAAGGTGCCTGCGGGATCGACGATTCCATCCATCACTTTGGACACGTCATCTTCCTCGATCGCGGTGGCGCAGGAGGCGAACGTCGAGAGCGCCTTGCCGCCGTAATCCTGAATCCCTTCGGTCGGGCCCATACAGCCGGTGCAGGGCATGTTGCCGCTGACACACGCCGCTCCGCAGCCGCTGCGGGTAACCGGCCCCATACACAGAAGCCCTTGGTCCAGCAGACACTTCTCCGGATCGGCGATGATCTGGTGGGGCCGTTTGAACTCGGTGACCAAGACCTTTTCGGGTTTCGATTCCTTGCGCGGGCACTCGTCGCACATGGCTATGTTGGGCGCCAACACTGACCCTTTGGCGGGCAACTTGCCCTCCAGGAGCGCGGTGACCGCTTCGACGATCAGCTTCACGGGCGGCGGGCAACCGGGGAGGTAGTAGTCGACGTCGATTGTCTGCGCCAGTGTCTTGACGGAGTCGTAGAACTCGGGCAGCGTCAAAACGCCCCCCGGGACCTCGGTCTCGAGTTGAGGCCGTGTACCCGCCTCGTTCACCGTGCTGGGCGACTCGTCGTAGACGCGCCGCAGGAGAGCCTCGCGCTCGTAGAGATTGGCCAGCCCCGGGATACCGCCGGTGTGCGCGCAACTGCCGAACGCAATAACGGCCTGTGACTTCCTGCGGAGAAGATGCGCCATTTCTTCCTGCTCGGAGGTGCGGATGGCACCGTTGATGAAGCAGGCCGCGATGGCACCGTCGGCCATGGCTTCGACGTCGGATTTCTTGATATCCAACGCGACCGGCCAGAAGACGATGTCGACCGCTTCCACGACTTTCAGAATGTCTTCGGCGAGGTCGACCACTGCCTCCTCGCAACCGCCGCAGGAGGCGCACCAGTAAAATCCAATCTTCGGCTTGCTCATCGCACACCTCCCACCGGCAGTGGTTTCAATTCCACCTCCACCGCATCAGCGTGCGGGGCCGGGGCCGGTATCGGCTCCAACTGCAGCGGTCCCAGCTTCCGGATCTGATCCGTCATGTCATTGATGGTACTCTGCACCCGGTCGCCTTCCGAAGCGGAAATCCACTCCAAACGCAATCGCTCCTCCTCGATTCCCATCGCCCGCAGGAGACGTTTGAGCAGGTGGTAACGGCGTAGAGCTTTGTGATTGCCCTCCTGATAGTGGCAGTCGCCGGGATGGCAGCCTCCGATCAGGACGCCATCGGCGCCGTCGCGAAATGCCTTCAAGACGAACTGGGGATCCAGGCGACCTGAGCACATGAGACGCACGACCCGGACATTGGGCGCGTAGGCCATCCGCGACGTACCGGCGAGATCGGCGGCGGTGTAGGTGCACCAGCTGCAAAAGAAAGCCACGATCTTCGGCTCAAAGGGGCCGGACGATGCATTGGGACGGTCCTCATACATAGGTCAGTACCCCCTCGATCTCTTCGTAGATTTCCTCATCCGTGAAGAGGTGTTGCTGCGCCGCCCCGGATGGACAGGCCGCGACACAGGTGCCACACCCCTTGCAGAGCGCCTCGTTGGTTTCCGACTTGCCCGTCTCGACCTTGAAACTGATCGCGGAGAACGGACACATCGCAACGCACGTCTTGCACCCCGAACAGGTATCTTCATCGATGTAGGCTGTGATGGGTTCAAGCTCTACGTAGCCCCGGTCCGCAAGAACGAGCGCCTCCGCGGCAGCCGCCCCACCCTGCGCGACGCTGTCGGGAATGTCCTTCGGACCCTGGCAGGCACCGGCGAGGAAGATCCCGTCGGTGAACGTCGAGACCGGCGCGAGCTTCGGATGCCGCTCCAGGAACCACCCTTCCTTGCTGCAACTGATATTGAACAGGCGCCCCACCTCCTCCGCGTCGGCCTGAGGTTCCAGTCCGACCGAGAGGATGACCATGTCGACGGGAATGCGACGCACGGTGCCGATGAGCGTGTCTTCGGCGCGGATGACGAGTCTGCCTTCCTCTTCAGGCGTCATCGCCCATTCGGTGACCTCGGCCGCCCGGCCGCGGATGAAATGCACGCCTTCTTTGAGGAGCTTGTCGTAAAACTCCTCGTAACCCTTGCCGGGAGTGCGCATGTCGATGTAGAAGTTGAACACCTCTCCCCCGGTCCGCTCTTTCACAAGATGGGCCAGCTTCAGGGAGTACATGCAGCAGACGCGCGAACAGTAGCGGTTGGTGTGTTCGTCGCGGCTGCCGACACAGTGGATGATTCCGATGGACTTCGGCACGAACCCGTCGCGCAGGACGATCTGCCCGCCCGTGGGGCTGGAGGCGTTGATCATCTGCTCGATTTCGAGGCTGGTGTAGACGTTCGGGTACCTGCCGTAGCCGTACGGGGCGATCCGTCTCGCATCGAAGCCTTTGAAACCGGTCGCCAGGACGACCGATCCGACCTCGATCTCATCGAACGCGTCCTCGTCCTCGTAGTTGATCGCGTCTTTCTCACACACCGAGGAGCAGATGCCGCAACCGCCCGTTTTGAAGTGAATGCAGTAGTCGGGATTGATCCGCGGCACATTGGGTACGGCCTGTCGGGTCGGCACCGAGATCGCCGCATTGGGACCCAACTGCAGATCGGGGTGCCCGATCTCCGGCCGGACCACCTCCTCCATCTGAATGTGGCCCGTCGGGCACACCATGGCACAGGCACCGCAGAGGATGCAACTATCGCTGTCCAGGTTGAAGGGTGTGGAGACCTCGCGGAAAATGCCCCGATTGGTGAAGCAAATGGCGTGGGCGCCGACGATTTCATCGCAGACGCGCACGCATAGACCGCAGAGAACGCAGGTGTCCTCACCGTATCCCCAGCGCGGTTTGTCGATACCGAGCTGTGCAGCCAACTCCTCCAGCACCGGCAGGCGCGCACAACGACTCATGAGCATTTCCAGGTTGAGGCGCCGGCCGTCGAGGACGCGATCGCTGTCGGTCCGGATGATCAGCCCTTCCCACGCCGGGTAGTTGCAGGCGGTGACAATCTTGCTCCACCCCTTGCCATCCCGGGCTTCGACAACACACAGCCGGCACGCGGCGTAGGGCTGCATGTATGGGAAATGGCAGAGAGTCGGTATGTCGATCCCCAACTGCCTGGTGGCCGTCAGGACAAAAGACCCCTCCTCAACTTCAATCGGGTGTCCGTCGATTGTGATCGTCACTCTTCCCATGAAACACTCTCCTAAGCCGTGACGGCCGGCTGGGCCTTCTCTCTCGGTTGCCAGGCGACTCGGGCACGGCTCTGAACGGCCTCGCCCTCACCGCGCTTCACCCGTTTCACCGCGCCATTCTTGCACACCTGGTAACAGGCGCCACACTGGATACATTCGATCTGCTTGATGGCGTGGAGTTCCTTCGGGCTGCCGGTGATCGCTGTGGACGGACAGCTCTGCACGCACAGATGGCAACCGTTACACGCTTCGGTAATCGCATGCGAAACGAGATCGCTGCAGACGCCGGCCGGACAGCGGTGATCCTCGATATGGGCCAGATACTCATCCCGGAAATAACGGAGTGTCGACAGCACCGGGTTGGGTGCGCTGCCGCCGAGCTGGCACAGACTGGTGTCGATAATGACCTGCGACATCTGCTCCAGAAGGTCAATATCCTCCACCCGACCTTCGCCCCGCGTGATCCTGTTCAGGATCTCCAGCATCAGGCGGATGCCCTCGCGACAGGGCACACATTTGCCGCAGCTTTCTTCCTGAAGGAAGTTGAGGAAGTACCGGGCAACGTCCACCATGCAGGCGTCCTCGTCCATGACGATCATGCCGCCGGAGCCCATCATCGATCCGACCCGCGAGAGTTCGTCAAAGTCGACCGGGAGATCGAGATGGCTGACCGCATCACCGTTGCCTGAGCCGTTGCCGTCGGACACGGTCAACGTGCCGCCGGACGGGCCCCCGGTCTGGACGGCCTTGAACCTCTTGCCCCCGCGAACACCACCACCGATGTCATAGAGGATCTCTCGAAGGGGGATGCCCATGGGGACTTCGACGAGCCCGGTATTGTTCACCTTGCCGGTCAGGGCGAAGACCTTGGTCCCTTTGGATTTCTCCGTGCCGATCTTGGCGTACCAGTCGGCACCCCTCTCGATGATGAGGGGGACATTGGCCCAGGTCTCGACGTTGTTCAGGTTCGAGGGTTTATCCCACAGACCGGCCTCGACCGTGTGGACGTACTTGGCCCGCGGCTCACCCACGCGTCCCTCCAATGAAGCCATCAGAGCGGTGGATTCGCCGCAGACGAAGGCACCGCCCCCGCGGGAGATTCGAATGTCGAAGTCGAACCCGGAGCCGAGGATATTCTTGCCCAGAAGGCCGTACTCACGGGCCGCCGCAACCGCGATACCGAGATTCTTCTCGGCCAAGGGGTACTCGTTACGCACGTATACGAACCCGTCATGACTGCCAATGGCACACGCGCCGATAATCATGCCCTCGATCACCGAGTGCGGGTTACCCTCCAGGAGCGAGCGATCCATGAAGGCGCCGGGGTCCCCTTCGTCGGCATTGCAGATAACGTACTTCGGGTCACCTTCCGTGTTGCGGCAGGAGGCCCATTTGCGCCCGGTCGGATATCCGCCGCCGCCACGTCCGCGCAATCCGGATTTCTTGATCTCCGCGATGATGCCTTCCGGCTCCATCTGTGTCAGGGCTTTCGCCAGCGCCTGATATCCGCCTAAGGCGATGTAGTCGTGGATGGACGTGGGATCGATGAGGTTGTTGTTGCCGATCAACAGACGCATCTGCTTTGTGAAGAACGGAATCTTGTCCTCGTGAGCATATCGTTGACCGGTGACCGGGTCTTTGTAGACCAATCGTTCGACGATCTCGCCGTGCTTGAGAGTCTTGTCCACGATGAGATCGACGTCCCGCGGAGCGACTTTCACGTAGAATATCTTTTCGGGGTAAATGGTCATCAGCGGCCCCCATTCACAGGGGCCGGGACATCCCGTTACCTTGATTTCGACCTCATCCTCGAGTCCGGCTTTCGCGATTTCGGCGCGCAGGGTTGTGAGAACATCTTCGCAGCCGCACGCCAGGCAGCCGGTCCCCGCACACACCGAGACGATCTTCTCGCCCTCCCGGCGTCGCCGGGTCAGCTGGGCTCTGAGCTGGCTCAGCGCCTCAGGGGATGCAAGTCTTGCGGGCGTCATGCGGCCTCCTTGGCGGCGCGGTGCTCTTTATCGCTCTTGCTAAGCCGTTTCAGCATGCGATCCACGTCTGCATTGGTCATGTTGCCATAGTACATATCGTCGGCAAGCACCAGCGGCCCCAAGGCACACGCACCCAGGCAGTTGACGGTGTCGAGGCTGTACTCCATGTCAGGCGTCGTTTCACCCGGCTTGATGCGCAGATCGCGTTCGAGTTTCTCGACGATCTGTCGGGCGCCACGAACGTGGCAGGCGGTGCCGGTGCAGACACACACATGATGACGGCCCTTGGGGTTCAGGCTGAACGCCCGGTAGTACGTGGCGACACTGTAGACGCGCGACAGCGGAAGTTGCATCCGTCGTGCAACCAGATGCAACGCCTCCTCGGGAAGGTAGCGGAAGGACCTCTGGATGTCCTGAAGGACCATGATCAACGCCGTGGGCTGAGCCTCGTATCGGCCCACAATAGCCGCCACTTTCTGGTCGATGAGATGATCAAAGCCTGGTACCGAGGTCATGTCATCCCTCCTTCTCAGGAATGCCGGGCCCTGGGTGCTCCGTGATTTCATCCGGGAAAGGTGCCTGTGCTCCCGCCGGTTGCATGTGCAGTCCTTCTTTGAAAACGCGCCCGCCGACGGTCATGCGTCGGTATCGTGGGAACGGGTGGCTGGGACAAGCTTCGTAGCAGGCGCCGCAACTGTTGCAGGCCTCCACGTCCACATAGCGAGGTTTCCGTCGCACTCTGACCTTGAAGTTCCCGACAAAACCTTCGACCGACTCCACCTCCGAGAAGGTCATCAGGTGGATGTTCGGGTGCGCGCC
>DATKYL010000175.1:0-3775 GCA_035528515.1 Acidobacteriota bacterium
CGACCCCACCCGCCCGGTGGTTGACAACAGCGGCTGGAGCCACGTGGACACCGATATCGTCGACCTGCACGAGTACAGCCAGGACGCGGGCTACGTCTACAAAATCCTTTCGCGCATCTCGCCCGCCTCGCCCACGCTGCCGATGGAGTCGCACCGCATCCCCGCCATGGCCGACGGCTTCCTCTACACCGGGCAGCCCGTGGTCGTCAGCGAGTATGGCGGCATAGCATTGTCGGCCGACACCACGGACGGCGCCTGGGGCTACGGCGACGCCGCCGAGAGCGCCGACAGGCTGGCGGCCAGATACCGCGACCTCACCGAGTCAATCCTCAAGAACAGCTTCATCGCCGGCTTCTGCTACACCCAGCTCTACGACGTTGAGCAGGAGGTGAACGGCCTGCTCACCTGCGACCGCCGGCCGAAGGTGAACGTGGAGACGATAGCAGGAATCAACAGGCAGGAGTAGAGACGCCCCGTTGGGGCGTCTTTCGTAGAGACGTCGGACTGTCTTCAGTCCGCAGCCACACGGCACGTCTCTACGGAATTGATTGCCGCGGGGTAATCGTGAGGTGTGGATTGTTGCGGAAAGCCAATCGAAAAGGTGCGCGCCGTCTGGAGGCGCGCACCTTTTTCTTATGGAAGCGGGGAGCTCACTGGCTGTGCAACTGGCCCCGCGCAAATATCAAATCCAGGATGTCCACCCTGCCGTCGTTGTTGAGGTCCGCGCGGCGGGCGGAGGGGACGAATGCCGGATCCCTGCCGAGGCTGTTGCGGATGAGTATGAGGTCGATCACGTTCACCTTGCCGTCGTAGTTGGCGTCGCCCGGGAGGAACTCGTAGGCGCCCATGTCGACGGTCGCCACGCCGTCGAGGTCGCCGTCGATGATGCGCGGATTGCCGGCAATGTCCTTGTCGGGCAGGGTTTCGATGGCGGGCGTGTCAGGGTTGTCGATGCGGTTCGTGCCGGCGTCGATGCAGGGTGAGCCGGGGAGGAGGTGGTAGTCGCCGGGGATGAAGACGTCATCGGAAAGGTTGGAGGGCGTGCCCTTTTCGTCCCAGTGGCCGGGGTCGACGAAGAGCGGGTCGGCGTCGATGTTGCCGGGGCCCCAGATGAGTGTGCCCGACGGGCCGACAGGCAATCCTTTCTCCCCACCCGCTATATCGCAGTTCGATACAGCGAGACTCGGCTCATCGGAAGAGTACCCCAAGGACAACTGAGGCCCGTACGGTGCGATGTTGCCCCTGATGATGCAGTCCAGCAAGGAGCAGGATGTGCTGTCAGACAATTGGACCCCACCGCCCCGTCCGTACCTGACGAAGTTTCCGACAATCGTATTCGCACACAGAACAGCGGAACCGTGATTATGGATCGCCACGCCTCCGCCAGCTTGCTGGGCTGCGTTTCCGGTGATGATATTGCCGACAAGGCGGTGCGACTGCCCATCGATGTTGATGCCTGCGCCTACGTACGATGCATTGGCCATGATGGTGTTACCTTCGATGTCCTGATAGGACGACTGGCAAAACAGGCCGCCGCCATGGTCGGCGGAATTGGCGGTGAGCACATTTGAAGCGATTCGCAGTGTCGAGCCGTATGTGCACATGCCGCCTCCCATAAACGCGCGCACATTTGATGTCAGAGCATTGTGCGCGATGCCTCCCGAACAGTGGGAAAGGTACATCCCAGCTCCTGCCGTGGCTTCGTTGCTGGATACCGCGTTTCGCTCAACAACCAGCGAGGACTCTTCGCAGTATAGACCGCCGCCCGCGTTAGCTTCGTTGTTTATGACGTCGCTATCTGAGATCTCCACTGAGGAGGCGATAGCGTATATTCCGCCGCCAAATTGTAGGCCGCTGTTCAGCTGGATGGAAACACGGGTGATTATTGCCCAGGAGTTCTCGCAGCATATCCCTCCTCCATTGCTCGCGTGACCGTTTGTTAGCGTGAAGCCGGCCAGTATGGCAGTGCCGCCCGCCATCGAGGTAAACGTCACGCAGGGGCCCGACGCGCCTCCGTCAATCACGGTTCCTGCCAAAATCTTTGGGTCTTCGGGATTTTCGCTCCGCAGGGTGATCGCTTTACCATGAAAGTTGATATTCTCGAGATACCTTCCCGGTGCCACAACTACGGTATCACCGTCTTGGGCCAGGTCGATTGCCGACTGGATCGACGATGCAGAAGCCGGAACGTGGATCTCGGCGGTGCGACCATTTCCAGAGAAAGACATGAGGATATACGCCGCAAAGACAATCGGAGAAATCCTGTTCATACTTGCCTCCTATATAGGACACAATCCCAAATGCACCTGGGCTCAGGACAACCCCTGTAGTGCCCTTACCTGCAAATGAGATTAAGCCGAGTGCGCACGTAAATGAGATCAAGGATGTTTATCTTGGCGTCGCCGTTAACTTCGGCCTTTCGATTCTCGACCTTGGTTGGGTCGCTGTTAAGACGGTTCCGAATGTAGATGAGGTCGAGGACGTTCGTATGACAGTCGCCATTGCAATCACCGGCGATAGGCCATGTAATGTTCGTTGATGAAGACGCTTCTCTGGTATTCCCGTATCTCCCGATGTTTATCCTACCTCCGTTCGGCTGCTGCTCGTTAATGTACTCGGATGTCGGATCGCCTGCATCAATGCAGGGGCTTGTGGCCGAATCAGTGTCCCAGTTGTTTGGTGGGACAAAGCGGCCGCATTGAGATTTGAGATGGTAATTACCGTCATGCCATATATCGTCTCTGTAGATGCCGGGTGTCCCGGGGTCTTCCCACCATCCTTCAGCGGCAAACAAACTGGATTCCGCCCGCTCACTCGTCGCTGCCGATCCCACCGGCATCGTTGGGGGCTCCGTGCAGCCGAAGGAGATTGCCCGCATCTATGCCGAGCTCGCTTACGTCTTTCGAGACCGTCTCTACACGCCAATGGTCACGGTCTGCATGATGATCCTGCAGGCGCTCGACGAGGACAGCTCGCAACGCAAGGTCGTGGCGGTGACGATGGCAGCGTGGCGTGCGGGGTCGCGGTTGATGGACTGCCCCTCGCCGAAGATCGGCGTGTTCTCGAGCGTGCCGTCTTCGCGAGGCTTGGGCACGCGGCATACGCTGGCGAGGAACTGCCGCTTCGCGTCGCGGACCAGGACGAGGGCGTACGTCCCGAAGCGTTTCGGCAGGGGCAGGTTCTGCACGTCCACCTGCGTCTCCGGCTTGTCGTCGAAGGTCACCCTGATCGGGTGAAGCACCGGCTTGCCGATCACGTCGATGAGAGGCGCGTGCCCCGCGGTGTGGTTTCCTTAGAGGGAGCTTCGGCTGGCTCCTGAATGCCGAGGATTGTTCGGAAGCGATCCTCCAACTGCTGCAAGATGACTTTCGCCTCCTTCTCGACTTTCTCGCTGGCCGCGTGCCAATAGTCGGTATCTTCAGGTACTGCTTTCTTCTGTTTCCTTTTCTCTCGCTGCCAAAGCGTAAAGACGCGCTTCATAGTGTTCAGGAACTCTTCGATCTGTTTGCAGAGGGACAACTCAAGGTACAAGCGGTTCAACCAGAAGTGTTCGCTCAAAGCATTGAACGACTCCCTCGCCTGATCCTCTTTCTCCTCTTTTGTCGGTTCCCCGGGAGACTCAATTTCCGCCGTCAGCGACCTGAAACCAACATACGTCTTCCTCAGATTCTTGTAGAGCGTGTCAATCACTTCGGCTCTGCGTTCGTGGCTCTTGAGGAAGCGTGTTTCATGCTCGAATGCGACTCGCCGTAATTCGCTCCTCAACGCTTCGATC
>DATKYL010000176.1:0-3109 GCA_035528515.1 Acidobacteriota bacterium
GGTGTTCTCGGTTGCATGGCCCAGAGCCTCCGTGAAGAGCTGCTTGCACGTTTTCCCGCCGTCGATTTTCTCTGTGGCCCCGACGCGTACCGGGAGCTGCCCGCTCTGATCGAACGCGCCCGCAAACTGCACGAACGCGGCAGCGCGATCGGACTGTCGGAGTATGAAACCTACGACGACATCGCGCCGACACGTGTCGAGGGCGTCAACGCCTGGATCGCGATCATGCGCGGGTGCGACAACTACTGCTCCTTCTGCGTCGTCCCGTACGCACGAGGACGCGAGCGCTCGCGCGATCCCGACGGGATTGTCACTGAAACACGGCAACTTGTTGACGCAGGGTACGGGCAGGTCACCCTGCTGGGGCAGAACGTCAACTCGTACCAACACGACGGGACCGACTTTGCCGATTTGATGCTCCGGGTGGCCGCGGTGGACGGGATCGAACGCGTCCGCTTCATCTCGCCGCACCCGAAAGACTTCCCGTTGAAACTCCTGGCGGCGATCGCCGGCAACGAACGTCTCTGCCCGCACATTCATCTCCCGCTCCAGGCCGGGGCCGACCGCGTTCTATCGAAGATGAACCGCGGCTACACCGCCGCGGAGTTCCTGCGCCTGGTCGACCGTATCCGCGAGACAATCCCCGATGTTACCCTCACCACCGACATCATCTGCGGCTTCCCGACCGAAACCGATGACGAGTTCGCCGAAACCGAACGGATCATCCGCACCGTGTCATTCGATGCGGCGTTCATCTTCAAGTACTCCGAACGGCAGGGAACGACGGCGGCGAAGTTGTGGGATGACGATGTCCCGGCGGAGATCAAGTCGCAGCGCGTGAGCCGCCTGGTCGCGGTTCAGCGCGAGATATCACTACATCACCATCAGGCGTTGATCGGACAAGCGGTCCGCGTTCTGATCGAGGGAACCAGCCGCAAGCGGGCCGACGAATGGAAAGCCCGCACCGCAGGGAACACGATCGTCATCTTCCCCGATCCCAACCGGCAGGTCGGTGATTTGTGCTTGGTCCGGATCACCGAGGTCACACCGAACACCCTGATCGGGCTCCCGGCAGATTGAGCGCAGGCGTCCATAATTGGGAAGCCGCCACGCACCTTGGTGTCGTGACGGCTCCTGCCCCCCTGCGTGATACCAGTAGTAATTCGGTCGACATTCTGGCCCTGTTCCATAACCCGAAAGGGCTCAAATTCCGTCATCAAAGTCACTAACGTGCTGTGCGGCAGCGCCTTGCGATTTCCGTTCGGGTATATCGGCACAATCGTGAGAGGCTTTAGTTTTTGATCGTGCCGGAATTTCCCAATAGTCGGATCACGGTTCATCGGGAAAGCAGATTGGTCCGGCTGGCGATCCAAACGCGTACCGACCCGCGGCAGGTGATGGCGGAGCCGTCGAAATTGACCGGGAACGTAGCGTCATCGAGCGGGCTGATCACTAGTTCCCGTTCCACGCGGAATGACTCGAAACCCCAGCGCTGCGGCTCCTTCAAGATCGAGGCATCCCAGGCACGCTTGAGCTGCGGAATCAGTCTCCATACCCCGATATCCCTGATCCCAAAGAGATAGAAGTCGCCCGAACCGAGCGGTACCGATTTCGCGTAGGGAAGATCCGGGCCGAGATCGCCGTTGACGATGACCATGCTTTGGAACCGACCTTCGGATACCACCGCACCGTCAACCGCGATTGTCCACCATCGTGCCCCGCGGAGTGCCTGACGGATGAGCCGGCTTGCAAGGGCGAGTTGCGTTCCCACGAAGAAGGGCCCGAGGTCACCGAAACACTGACTGAGAACACCTTTGTAGTACTTCACAAAACGGTTTTCGGTGAAACGGGGAATTTCGCCGAACACCTCCGCGCCGCCGTAGCCGACGAAGTGACGCACCGGTGTGTCGCCTTCCGCCGAAACGCCCGCGAGGATGTCGCAGGGAACGGTCCTGTTGTCCCGAATCGCATGCGCGAAAACCGAGACCGCTTCCTCGATCTTATCCGGCATGCCCAGAACCTTCCCGATCAGGTCCGCCGAACCCTTCCGCAGGAAGCCGAGCGTCACTTCCGCCATATCGACGCCGGCGTCGTGACAGCCCTCAAGTACACTGTTGAAGGTCCCGGAACCTCCGGCCGAGATCAGCAGTCGGCTGCCGTTGCGGACAAGCTCAGCCGTCCGCGCCCGCGCCTCGGCGTGGCTGTCGGCCGTGACCAAACTAAGATCGTCGAAGCCGTGGGTCCGGAACAACGGTTCGATCCGTTCGACTTTCTTCCAGTCGCTCATCGACCCGGATATGGTCGTGGCGATTACGTCGATATGCGGGTTCACGCGCCGTCTCCTGCGGGAACGGTCTCTTGAATGAATCTCACGGCCTCGACGGCGATTGCGGCGACGGAGGCGGTGCCTGCTATGCGACAGACCGGGACCTGCCGGTGCTGTTCCGCCGCCTCGAGGACCAGCCGGTACGAATCACGCAGCCGGCTCAGGCTCTCCGGCGTTTCGTGCACCTGCGTCGGCTCACCGCGATCCAGAATGCGCCCGCAGGCGATTTCCGGTTCAACGTCGAGGAATACCGCGGCCCGGGGAAGCGTGAGGCGCCCGAGTTTCAACCGTTCGAAGAAGGCCAGCTCGGGGAACTGCGCGAAAACAGGATCACGACGCCCGACTTCGCGCCAGCGGCCCGAGAGAACGGCCATCGCCTTGGCACATGCGGTGGAATCCAGAAGACTCCCTTTGTAGAGAACCGACCAGGCGAGAATGTTCAGCAGGGGCGAACCGTCGGTCACGATATACACCGGCGCATACCAGCGTGCGATCTCCGACGCCAGGTGGTTGCGCAGCAGCAATTCGGCGAGCTTGGGGATTTTGTAGAGTTTCAGCGAGGCGGCGGTTTTCGCCTGTCGGCCGATCATCTCGCGCAGGCGCTCCGCGACGAACATCTGCATCGGCAGTTGCTCGCCGTCCCGGAGCAGCTCGATCTGATCGCCGATGCGTGCGACCAGTCCGACGTGCGACAGTCGCTCGGCCACCGTCCGCGAGAGCGTACTCTTGCCGGAGCCGTCGATTCCCATGATCGCCACCAGCCGCGGCGGCGGTCTTCTCTGA
>DATKYL010000177.1:0-4085 GCA_035528515.1 Acidobacteriota bacterium
GCGACGCGCTGCAGCGACCTCGCACAGGAGTGGCATTCTAGTGAAATGTCTTTTCGTCGACGGTGAAGCCGGCGCTGCCGGGGACATGTTCCTGGCCGCCTTGATCGATCTGGGCGTATCACCCGCGCGTCTCTCCGAAGCCATGGCGCCGGCCCTCCCTGACGGCTTTCAGTTGGCGGTCGAGCCGGTCTCGATTCACGGGATTGCTGCGAAGAAGCTGCGTATCACGCTGCCGCCGGGCGGTGCCCATCGACGGCTCAGCGATGTGGTGTCGCTTCTGGCAAAGACCGACTGTGCGCCCAGTGTGCAGGAGCGGGCTAAAGCGATATTCCGCAGGCTGGCGGAAGCCGAGGCACGGATCCACAACGCGACGCCCGAAGAGGTCCGCTTTCACGAGATCGGAGCGGATGATGCGATCCTGGATGTGCTCGGGGCCGCCTGGGGACTGGCGGAACTGGGGGTCGAGAAAGTCTACTGCGCTCCTCTCGTTTTGGGAAGCGGGGTCGGGCAATCGGCCCACGGTCCAATTCACTATCCCGCCCCGGCGGTTATGGAAATCCTACGGGGCAGGCCGATCCGGCACGTCACCGGGCTGGGCGAGACGACCACCCCGACCGGGGCGGCGATTCTCGCCGAGGTGGCGGAATTCACCGAGGAAGTCCTGTTCACTCCGGCACGGATCGGATACGGGGCCGGAACGCGTACGCTGCCGGATCGTCCCAATCTCCTGCGTGCCACTATCGGGACTTCCGCTGACATTTTCGAGACCGACCGGATGTGGGTCGGGGCCAGCGACATTGACAATACACGCCCCGAGGTGTTTGAATGGCTTTCCGAGCGGCTGCGTGCGGTCGGCGCGGTGGATATCACGTTGACTGACGTGGCCATGAAGAAGGGGCGCCCCGGCGTGCGGGTCGAGGTCCTCTGCACAGGGTCGGGGCGGGCGGCCGCGGCCGCCGTTCTCCTCAGCGAGACCGCCTCCCTCGGGGTCCGCTGGACCCCGGTCGTTCGGACCAAGCTGCCGCGGCACATCGAGACGGTCACCACCGCGTGGGGTCCGATACGGGTCAAGGTGGCCGAGCTGCCCGACGGCGGTCGCCGTGCGGTTCCGGAATACGATGACTGCCGCGCGGTCGCGGCGCAAAATGGCGTACCTCTCATCACCGTCTTCGAAACGGTGAATCAACTCTATATGAATCAGGGGAATGACACGAGCGAGGAATAGAAAGGATTTGTGATGGCGGGATTTGGGATCTGGGTATTTGCACAGCAGAAAGACGGCAAGATTGCCGGGACCGCTTTTGAGCTTCTGACCGCGGCGCGCAAGCTGGCGCAGGCGACCGACGGTGTGGTCACCGCGATCTTGTTCGGTCACAACGTCGGCGACGCGGCGGCGCAGCTTACCGCAAGGGGCGCGGACCGCGCGATCGTCGCCGACGATCCGGCGCTCGAGAATTTCGCCGATGACCTGTACGCCGATCTTCTCGCGCAGTGGATCAAGGCCGACGGTCCGGACGTGGTCCTGGGGACGTCGAGTCCGTACGGCCGGGCGCTTTTTCCCCGTCTCGCGGCCATTCTGGATTGCGGTCTGGTCGCCGATGCCGGGTCGATTGAAATGGCCGACGGTCGCCCGCGTGTGGTCAAGGCGACCTACGGGGGCAAGGCCTTTACCGATTACGAGTTCACCGGCGACAAGCCGTGGCTCGTCACGATGCGTCCGAAATCCGTCGAAGAATCGCGCGAGGCCGGTTCGGGCGGCGCGGTCGAGACCCGGCCGCTCGACGGTCTTCCGCCTGCGAAGGTCACGGTGGTGGCCTCGGAATCGGCGGCGGCGGGAACCATCAGTCTGGCGGAAGCCGACATCATCGTCTCGGGAGGTCGCGGACTGCGGGCCGCCGAAAACTACAAGATGATCGAAGAACTCGCCGGCATCCTCGGCGCGGCGCAGGGTGCGTCCCGCGCGATCGTGGACGCGGGTTGGGTGCCGTATGCGAAACAGGTAGGCCAGACCGGCAAGACGGTGAACCCCAAGCTCTACATCGCCTGTGGGATCTCCGGTGCTATCCAGCATCTCGTCGGCATGCAGTCGTCCCGTGTGATCGTGGCCATCAATAGGGATCCGGAAGCGCCGATATTCAATGTCGCGAGCTACGGTATTGTCGGCGATCTCTTCGAGTATCTGCCCGAGATCACGCGGGTTTTCAAAGAGAAACTGGGCGGCTGATCGTAATCGATGTCCATGCGCAGGTCCCGGGGAGCCGATCCCCGACCGCCGTCGCGCGTCGTCGGTGTCTGTGATCTCGGGACGTTCTCGGCTCTGATCCTTATTGCACAACTCCGCCGCGGCAGCCCGGTGGCGCTGGCCGAAGAGCGTCACACGGTCGATCTGGCGCGGGGTCGCGACCGCTACGGGGCGCTGTCCGAAGCGGCTATATGTCGGGCCACCCGTGTTCTACGCCGTTTCGATGCTCTGACGAGACGTTTTCACTGTGACGCGACGGCTGCTGTTGGAACGGCGGCGTTGCGCGCCGCCTCCGGCCGCAGCCGTCTCCTGCGACGGTTACACGTCGCGGGGCGCCACCCGGTAACCGTTCTCTCCGCACCCCGTGAGGCCGAACTGGCGGCCCTCGGCGCCCGATCCGGACTCCCGCCATCCACCCGGTCTGTGCCGGTGGTCGATGTCGGCGGCGGTTCGATTGAGGTCGTCGATCCCGCGGGACAGCTCGCGCGCGGGTTCCGTGTCGGCGCGGCGACGGCAACCGTTTCCTGGGCAGCCGGCTCTCCCCGGCGTCGATCCGAGCGCGCGGCCTATTTCCGTCGTTTGGCTCAGCGACGGTTGCGGCGACTGGTTCTGTTGCCCCGACCTTCCGAGGGATTCATCATCGGGGTCGGTGGGACGATGGCGACCCTGGCTGCTCTGGCAGAGGGGAGAGGTGTGTTCGACCCCGCTGCCCTCCACGGCAAAACCCTGACGGCGGAGTGGGTCAATGATGTGGCCGAGACGCTCGCAACGTTGCCGACCGCGGATATCGCGGCTATGATCGCGTTCGATCCGGCCCGCGCCCGCATCCTGACCGCCGGAACTTTCCTTTGGGCGGAGGTTATAAACCGTCTGTGTGTCCGCCGGGTCATTGTCTCGGTGCGGGGCCTCCGATGGGGGGCGGCTATCCGTCTGGTCTCCGGAGACCTCGCGAGTCCGACCGTCCGGGGAAGGGTCGAAATCACTTGACCAAAGAGCCCCAGGCGGGCAGATTCGCTCTCTCAAGGGGAGCACGGCCTCGAAACCTCCGACACGGGACCCAGTGATCAGACCTCCAAACACAATCATAGCTCTGACCCGCCGCGCGGCACGGCTGGCACGTTACGCCTCGGCGGTCGTCCTCGGACCGACTCTGCTGGTCTGGGGAGTGTTGTTAACGGTCGCTCCCGACGTCGCGATGGGTGCGACACCGGCCGCGAGACAGCCGGTCGGGTGGAACCTGGACTTGCCGCCCGCTCCCGCGGACGCGCCCAGTTGGAACGATACCGTTCCCGGATCGAACACGATCATCGATCTCATCTACCGGGAGCCCAATCTGTGGGCCGCCACCGCCCGCGGGGTGAGCCGCCTGACGCTCCCCGGCGAGGACTGGTTGAGCTACGGTACCGAGGATGGTCTGGGCGGTGCCGAGATTCCCGCGATGGGAGTGTTCAGGAGCGGTATTTGGGCGGCGACCAGCAGCCTCCTGAAGTTGGACAACAGCTCGGTGGCGCGGGGCAACGGTATCTATTTGTTCGATGAGGGATCGGGGCAATGGCTCGACCGCTCGCCGACGTACGAACTCGTCAGTGGCGGAACCGTTCGTCAGGCCTCCGGCGCCGCGATGCTCTGCTATGATATGGCGGAATTCCGCGACGGACTCGTGGCCGCCTGCTGGGCCGGCGGGCTGGTGCTCTCTCCCGATGCCGGTGAAACGTGGAGAAACGTGTTTCTTGACGGCTACGCGCGCGGCGACTTTGAAGAGCAGCTCTTCAACGATCTGGGCAACCTCTACTTCTCCGTGGTCGTCGATGAGTCAGCACCCGAATCGCTGGCGGTCTACGCG
>DATKYL010000178.1:0-8168 GCA_035528515.1 Acidobacteriota bacterium
AGTGTCACCCCGGTCCGGATCACCATCTCACATCGCCCCCAAACACGCAAGCCAACATACAAGGGGCAGGTCTCAGACCTGCCCGGCACCTCACAGGGCCGACGCGGCCCCCCGTCCCCGTCTGGCATAACGGGAACGAAGCCGGTATATTGCGCGCGCGCGGAGCGGATTCCACCGCTTTGTTGAGCGAACACGAAGAACACCGTGCTTTCACATGTGAGGAGACAATGAAGATAGACTTTGACGGCCGTGTGGCTCTGATCACCGGCGGGTCGCGCGGGATCGGCCGTGCCACCGCGCTGCTGCTGGCCGAACACGGCGCCCACGTTGCCCTGAATTACCGTCAGAACGACGCCGCGGCCGCCGCCCTGGTCGAGGAACTGAAACGCTACCCCGTGCAGGCGAAGGCGTACCGGGCCGACGTCGCCGATGAGCACGCGGTCAAGACGATGGTCGACCAGGTGGCCGCCGATTTCGGACGGCTCGACATCCTGGTCAACAACGCCGGCATCTGGAAAGAGGCGTCGATCGCCACCATCACCTCCGAGGAACTCTCGGAGATGATCGACATCAACATGAAAAGCATGTTCTACTGCGCCCGGGCAGCGGTTCCCTACCTGACCAGACAGGGCGGCGCGATTGTCAACATCTCCTCGACCGCCGGGCAACGCGGCGAGGCGTACCACTCGCACTATGCCTCGACCAAAGGCGCGATGATCGCATTCACCAAGTCGCTGGCGACCGAGCTGGTCAACGAGCGTATCCGGGTCAACTGCGTCGCCCCCGGCTGGGTCGCCACCGATATGTCGCAGGCGACACTCGACTCGGCCAACGGCGAGAAGGCGATGCGCGAGATCCCGATGCGTCGCCCCGCCCGACCGGAAGAGATCGCCGGCGCGGTGGTCTTCATGGCCTCCGACTGGGCCTCGTTCGTGACCGGCGAGGTCCTCAATGTCAACGGCGGCGCGGTGCTGTGCGGGTGAGGGTAGATTTCCGTAGGCTTGCATAACGTTCGAAAATCGGAGGCACCCCCCATGCCCCACGAACGCATGCTCGACCAAGACAAGAAACCGACCGATCGGGGAATCCTCCAAGCGTTAGGCAAGACCGCCCCGCTCTGGAACGATCTGCGCGCCTATCTGAAGTCGGCGTACGACATCCCTCCCGAACTCGATTTCGGCGGAAAGAAGTACGGCTGGTCGATTCGCTATCGCAGGAGCGGCAAGACCCTCGTCACGCTGTTCCCCGAACAGGGATCGTTCACCGTTCTTATCGTGCTCGGCAAGAAAGAAGTCGCCAAGATCGGAGACGGCGACGAATCTCTGTCGCGCAACGTGCAGTCTTGCTTCGATGGCGCCACGCAACTGCACGATGGCCGCTGGCTGTGGATCCGGCCGTCGCGCAAGGGCGATGTCGAGTCGATCAAGGTGCTCCTGACGGCCAAACGGCGGCCTAAGGCCGCAACCCACGGAAACACAACCCCTTAGGGCATCCCGCTCTCTCGGGTCAATCCGCGCTCCTGTTTACGGAAACATGAGCGGAAGCATACGCGTTATCAGGTATTGTAGCCCTGACGTTACCGGCCCTCGGGGCCGATACGCTCAGAGTGCGATCGGGAGCAGTCGATGATGACCCTCGATGAAGTGATAAAGGAACTGAAGCACCGCGGTACCCCGCAGAATGTGAAGGTCTACCGGCGCCACGGGGCCGGGGACAATGTCTTCGGCGTCAGCTTCGCCCACCTGAACCATCTGAAAAGAAAGATCTGGATCGACCATGAGTTGGCGCTGCAGCTCTGGGACACCGGCAACGCCGACGCCCGTTCGCTGGCCACGATGATCGCCGATCCGGAGCGGATGACCGCGACAATCGCCAACCGGTGGGTGGGGGACGTCAGCTACTACCTGCTCGCCGACCTTCTGGCCGCGCTGATCGCGCGAACCTCTTTCGCCGCCGCAAAGATGGACCAGTGGATGAAATCGAAGAAGGAGTATGTCCGCCAATGCGGCTACGCGGTGCTGGCATCGGTGCTGAAACACGGCAACGGTGTCACCGACACGCAGGGCCGGCAATACCTGAAAACGATTGAGAAGGAAGTCCATACCTCCCCCAACCGTGCCCGCCACACCATGAACACCGCCCTGATCGCGATCGGCATCTACCTGCCGGCGCTCACCGATGAGGCTATCGCAGCCGCGCAACGGATCGGTCCGGTGACCGTCGACCACGGCGAGACATCGTGCCAGACACCCGATGCCGTGGTGTACATACGAAAGGCGCTGGAGCGCACGCGTAAGTAAGGCCCCTGTCGGCGGCGCCCGACCGGGGAGCATTGCACCCGCTCTCGGGTTTGAAGTGTCACGGCGCTGACCGAATGAACCGCACAACCTCCGTTTCACCAGTCGGCTCGATCGATAATCAGCCCTTCTAATCCCACACGTGAGAAGATGCCTGCAAAGAAAAACCCCCGCTCGGATGAGCGGGGGTTGTGAGTGTTGGAATCAGTTCAGTACGGGTCTACATCAGACGGCTCCGGCCCAGGCGGGCAGCTCGGTCATCTTACGATCGACATCCGCCGCAGCCTGTTCGCGCGTCCAGTTTTCCAGTTTCATCACGTACTGAATCATTCCCTCCCGGATCTCGTCCCGGGGCTTGAGGTCACCCGCTGCATTGGTGCAGTATATGCAGTACGAGCTGTCCGGGTCACCCTTGGCGTGCTGCGAGGGCTGCGTCATCGGCATGCCGCACGCGTCGCACCGTGGGCTGGTGTTCATCGCTCCCTCCTTGAGGGTCGCATCTATGGTCAAATCCCCGACGGTCATCCCGAAGATCACCGCGGGGCGTGAAATGGTGAGTGAGGCCATTTGCATTGTTCTTACCGTCTCGACGGCCCTCAACCTCTGCTACAACTCATTAAATGTATCG
Source organism: Acidobacteriota bacterium (assembly GCA_035528515.1). Classification (GTDB taxonomy): domain Bacteria; phylum Zixibacteria; class MSB-5A5; order WJJR01; family WJJR01; genus DATKYL01. The sequence goes on from DATKYL010000178.1 coordinate 2,926, forward strand.
GTTGCCCGTTTGGCAAACCTTTGCCGCCAGGATTTCCCTAAGCGCCTGTGATTCAGCGTGATCGCGTCATCCCGCTGACCAGCCAAACCGCCAGAGTCGACAAAAGAAACCCCGGCACCAACTCATATACGAAGCCGGAGAGGATACTGATGTTGTTCCAGACGATGACCGAGCCGGCCCCGACGAGCATCCCGGCCAGGACCCCGGCTTTGGTGGTCCGTTTCGACCACAAAGTAAACAACAACGGGGGCCCGAAGGCCGCCCCCAACCCGCCCCAGGCATAGAGCACCAGATCGTAGACCAGTCTTTCGGCCCCCAGCGCCAGGATAAACGCGACCACCCCGACCGCGACCGTCGCCAGCCGTGAATACAGGACCAGACGCTTCTGCGGGGCGTCCTTGTTGACCAAGCCGTGGTAGATATCCTCGGTGATCGCCGAGGTGGAGACCAATAGCTGCGAATCGGCGGTCGACATCATGGCCGCAATCGCACCCGAGATCATGATCCCGACGATCCCCGCCGGCATCAGCGCCCGCGCCACCATCGGCATAATCTGCTCCTGATCGGCCAGCGACTGACCGAACATTGCCAGCCCGACAATCCCGATCCCGACCGCCCCATAGAACGCGATCAACGCCCACCAGGTCGCGATCAACGATCCCTGACGCAGCTCTTTCGGGTCACGGATCGCCATGAAACGCACGAGCAGATGCGGCTGCCCGACATATCCGAGACCGATCCCCAAACCGCCGATCGCACCCATCACCAGGCCGAGCGTTGTGTCGGCGGTTCCGAGAGCGAGCAGCCGTGGATTGACCGCCCCGACTTTCTCGAGCAACGGGCCGAATCCGCCGAGGTAGATCAATCCGGCGATCGGCAGGACTGCCAGGGTGAAGATCATGATCAGACCCTGGAAGAAATCGGTCCAGACCACTGCGAAGAAGCCACCCATGATCGTGTAGAAAAGAATAATCGCCGCCCCGATCAGCATCCCCTGCAACGGCGTTATACCGAACGCCGCGTTGAGGACTTTCCCCGCCCCCAGGAACTGCGCCGCGACATAGAGGGTGAAGAAGAAGACAATGATCAGAGTCGCGACCCAGCGGATCGCATGGCTTTCATCATTGTAGCGTTTTTCGAAAAACTCAGGCAGGGTGATCGCATCGTAGGCTTCGGTCTGTTCGCGCAGACGGCGGGCAACGAAGGTCCACGAGCAGAAGATCCCGAAGGTGCAGCCGATCGCCGGCCACAGACCACCGAAACCCGACATCAACGCCACACCCGGCAGGCCGATCAGAAGCCAGGCCGACTCGCCCGAGGCGCGTTCGGAGAATGCGACCAGCCACGGTCCGAGCTTGCGGCCGGCCAGAAGATAGTCGGCGAGTGAACGGGTCAGCCGAACGGTGGCGAGGCCGACCACCAGCACAACCACAAGGTAGACGACAAACCCGATAACGACCGGATCGCCCATGATCGTTCGGTCTTCGGGCACCCCGTTGGGTGGACGCCCTCAAACGGTAGATTGTACGAAGGGCGCCACTTCCCGGGAACAAGAAGTCGGCGCCCTACAACAGCTTAGCTTAGGTGTGCCGGCCTTCGTCGGAAAGATGCTCGTTCAGGTCGCGCCGGAAAAACTGCACGAACGCCATGACCAACAGCGCGACCGGTGGTACAACGGCCCAGAATGCGGTCCAAAACGGCATGCCTACCCCCCCCTAAGTACTTGGTATATCCCGAAATACTGCGGTCGATCCGGACAAGCTGTTCACCCCCAAGAGCATCGGCCCGTGGGTTCATTCATCACCTTCACCAGATTTTACAACTTTAAGCCCGCTTGGGACTTCAACCGGGACTACGCCCCCGCGTGGGGGATTTAAGACACACCGTCAGGTCCCGCAAGAAGAAAATGATGGGGGAGGGGAAAAAACTTTGGAGAGGGCCGCAGGGCCTCGCTTCCGCTTCGCCATCAACCTACTGGCCGGCAGATTCCGGGAGCACCCCAGTATGCGTCCGGCTGGGTCATGAATTCGCCTTCAGGATCATGAGGGACAACGTCGTGTTCTCACCGCCGAGTCGGGCGGGGAATCCACCTACGCCTCAGAGACACCCAAGAGGCCATACCACAGCACCGTTTTCGTCGACATAGACAAGTCGGCGTGTAAACCGCTTGTCAAGGTCGAGCGAATACGCTTCGTGATCAACCTGCCAATAGAAGCGATCATGCCAGATGTGAAAAGGACGGGACGTGAGATACGTCCAATCCAGCTCGGACACGAACTCGGCGGCTGTGGTGTCAACAAATGCCACATACGCCGCAAAGGCTGCCCGAACATCCGAAGTATCGTGAACCGAGATCCCACTCGTGTAGAGCGTGTCTACGGTCATCCAGCAGAAATCGGCGTGCGTCGGACCGAGGCCATCACAGCCGAGCGCGATGACGAGGCCAAGGAAAACCGTAACGACGATGACAGGCTGACGAGGACACGAGCGCGATACACTGTTCATCGCTTTGCTCCATTCAATCTCGCAATGAGTAACCAATCACACTATCCCATAGGGTCAGGATGATACTCTCCGCTACGCGGGCGCACGGGCCAGGGCACGCCGGTTGACCTACGTCCCGACGGCGTTAACCATGCGCGAGCATCGACGTTCCCGCAGGCGACGACGCAACCACACCGAACTACTTCTCCTTCGCCGAGAACTTGACCACCGTCGGCTTCACCAGCGACGCGAATGTCTCGTAGCGCAGGCGCACCAGTTCGGTGTGGGTGCCGGCGTTGAAGGTGATCTCTTCGTCTTCGGCGAGGCTCTCCGCGACGAAAACGTCGAGGCCGTAGAGATTGCCGAACGGCGGCATCGCGCCGATGTCGCAGCCGGGAAACGTGTCGGTGAACTCCGTTTCACTTGCCAACTCGATCTTCTTCGCGCTGGTCACTTCGCGGAGCAGATTGAAATCCACCCGATACGACGCGGGCAGCACCGCCATCGCCATTTTGCCGTCGATCTTCACGATCACCGTTTTCGCCAGCTCCTTGCCCGGCACGTGCGCCGACGCGGCGATCTCCTGCGCCGTGAACGCCGACGAGTGACTCATCGTCACATACTTGACGTTTTGGCTGTCGAGAAACTCCTTGAGCTTCTTTGCCGGCATGGTCTTACCCTCCTCGCCGATTGTGTCCCGATTTCCCGCAACATGAATGTGCCAACGAGCACTACGCATCCCGGTGCGCGTGCAAGATGACCGTCGCGACGTACAGCGTGAGGTTCCTGTGGCTTTAGTCCGGCATGTTGTCCAGCCGGGTTTACGGCGCGCAGGGTCGGCAGAATGACGCGGCCGGATCGGCGTTGCGGAAAGCGGCGTTCACCACGCGGACCACGTCGAGGACGTTCGTATATCCGGAACAATCGATGTCGGTAGAATTGTGCGGGCAGGTGTCGTTCGGATCGGCGACGACGTTGCCGTCACGGAACGCGGCATTGACGGTGGCGACCACATCGAGCACACTCAGCACCCCGTCGCAGACGGGATCACCGTGGCATTCGCAGGCGCACTGATCGTACATCACGGTGACCAGATCGAACGCGGTGCCGCCGCGTTCGCGCAACCCGGCAACACAAACGTCGCCCGTAGGAGTAAGGCAGACCGCTGAAGCGCGGTCGAAGCTCGGCATGTCGGCGGCATCAGTACCGGAGGCGTCGTAGAGGGCGCTCCAGACCAGATCGCCGGCGGCGTTGTATTTCACGGTCGCAAAGTCGATCCCGGTGGCGCCGTTCCAACTGAAGCCGGTCACGTATGCGTTCCCGCGCGCATCGAGATCAAGTCCGAGCGCACAGTCGTAACCGTCGGCCGGACCGTTGAACGAACGCGTCCAGAGGAGACTGCCGGCGGGATCGTATTTCAAAGTCACTTGATCCATCCGCCACCAGTTGCTCTCGTCGAAACTGGTGCCGGTTACATAGACATTCCCCGACGCGTCGACCTGCACGGCCTGCGCCTCATCGCGACCGCCCGGCAGGCCCTCCTCGTGGCGTGCCCACAGAAGAACCCCGTCCGCATCGTACTTCACCACCGCGAAATCCCGGTTTCCGGACTGAGAGTCACCAACCGCGTACCCGGCGATATAGAGACCGCCGTCGGCGTCCACACAATGCGCACGTGGTCCGGCGAGTACGGTGGGATCGGGTGCCGCGTCCCAAATGATATTCCCGTCGCGATCGTAGACCAAGACCACCGGGTCGGCCGTCAGACCGAGCACCCAGGCCTGGCCCGCATCATCGACTGTGACCGCGCGGCCGGCAGACGGCTGCGCCCAAGCGAAGTCCCCGTCGGCGTCGTAGCACACGGTCCCCGTCACGCCGGTGATCCAGACGCGACCATCCGGTGCGACGGCCGAACCGTAGGCCCAATGCGTGAGGGTCTCCGATGCCGCGTATCGTTGCTCCCACAGGAGATCGCCTGCGGGGTCGTACTTCAGAACCGCGTAGGCACCGGTCCCCGGACCCGACGATTCGGCACCGGCAATATCACATGTGCCGGTGAGATAGACACTCCCGGCCGCGTCAAGGGCCAGCCCCGAGACATGATCTTGTCCGGTCGCGGGACCGTCCCAGCGCCGTTCCCAGAGGAGTGACCCGTCGGGCGTATACTTGACCAGCAGGAAATCCGACTGCTGCGTTGCGTCTCCGACGCTGGCCGCAACGTAGATATACCCCTGCGCGTCGATCGTCACATACGCTGCGCCGCCGACGGCACTGCCGTCGCCGTTGTGCAGGCGCGCCCAGCCGGGATCAAGGGCGTACCCGTTCACCGCGAACCCCGCCGCCGCGACGAAGGTCGCAACCCCGAACCAGAACCGCTTCGTACCCATCTCTCAACTCCGGGAGAGTAGTGGGAGTAACTGCTGCCAGCCCTAAGGATAGCACCCGCGGCCGGTCGCGTCAAGGGTAAGTGAATTACCGGGCCATCCGAACGGGAAGCGGGCCGCACCACTGGGGTGCAGGCCCGCTATCGTCGATTCATGGAACTTCGAAAATGCGCCGGCTCACCGGCCGAGGATCTCTTCAAAGAAATCGAGGGCACGTTCGTCGCCGGACTGACCCAGCCAGAAGATCGCCTGCTCGCGGACCTCGGGATTGCGGTTGGTGCGGGCGACATTGATGAGCAAAGGAACTCCCTCATCCCGGGGAAGCTGACTGAGGGCGAAGACGGCATGTTCCTTGACGTCGGTGTCGGGGTCGTT
>DATKYL010000179.1:0-2920 GCA_035528515.1 Acidobacteriota bacterium
ATCTCCGGCGGCAGCGACACGAGCGAGAATGTGTCCTGCAGCCAGCATAACCCCAGTCCGAGAGCGAGTCCGAGGACGGTGCCCACCAGCCCGATCGTCGTCCCCTGCCACATGAAGATCGCACGGATGCCGCTCGACGGCACGCCCATGGTCTTGAGGATGGCGATCTCACGCCGCTTGTCCAGAACGACCATGATCAAGGTCGAGACGATATTGAACGCGGCCACGGCCACAATCAGGGAAAGCGCCACAATGGCCCAGCGGCGCTCGATTTCCATCCAGCCGAACAGGTTTCGGTGCATGCGCATCCAGTCGGTGGTGTAGAAATCGGAGTCGAGACGCGCCTCGAGCACATTGGCGACGACGTTCGCCTGGTTCCAGTCGGCCACCTTGATCTGAAAGCCGGTCACGCGATCGGGCAGCAGGAACAGCCGCTGGGCGTCGTTCAACCGCAGGTAACAAAGCGACGCGTCGTACTCGTACATGCCCGTTTCGAAAACCCCGGTCACGATGAACTTCATGACGCGGGGCGGCTTGCCCTCGGAGAGAGCCTCGCCGCGCAGGCTGTACAAGACGATCTCATCGTCGACGCCGACCTCGAGCCGGTCGGCCAGGGTGCGTCCGAGGAGAATCGGACGTTCGTCGTCCCCGGCGGGTGTCATGCGCCAATCCCCGTCCACGATCGTTTCCGCCAGACGCGTCACGCCGATTTCACGCTCGGGCAGAATCCCGCGCACGATGACACCATCGTTGGCACTCGCCGATGAAATCGCCGCCTTGTAGTAGATGAACGGTGCCACCGCCACGACGTCGGGGACCAGGGCCAGCGTATCTTCGAGTTCCTCCCAGTGCAGAATGCCCTCGGCGTAACGATGGAATACCGACACGTGGGCGGTCGTGCCGACGATCCTTTGCTTCACTTCCAGTTCAAACCCTCGCATGATCGCCAGCGCAAACACCAGCACCGCGGTTCCGACCATCACGCCGAGGATGGAAATGAGCGTAATCAGCGACAGAAAGCCGTGCCGCTGGCGCGAGCGCAGGTGACGGCGGGCGATGAACGAGGCGTAGCCCATAGTCCCTAAGCGTCCGGTCCGTCTCCCCCGCTCAGGGGACGCAACGTGGGAAAGAGAATGACCTCACGAATCGTCGGGGCGCCGGTCAGCACCATAACCAGCCGATCCAGTCCGAATCCGAGCCCGCCGGTGGGCGGCATGCCGTGCTCCAACGCAAACAGGTAGTCTTCGTCCAGACGGTGCGCTTCAGCGTCACCGCGCTGCGCCGCCTGCGCCATCGCCTCGAAACGCGCCCGCTGATCGTCGGGATCGTTCAATTCGCTGAAGGCGTTGCCGATTTCGCGGCGGGTGATGAACAGTTCGAATCGTTCCACCAGTCCGGGTTTGGCGCGGTGTTTCTTCGCCAGCGGTGAGATTTCTTCCGGGTAGTCGGTGATGAAGGTCGGCGCGATCAGATCGGGCTGGACTCTCTGCGTGAAAACCTCGTCGACGACCTTCCCATATGTCGCATCATCGGGCAGCTCCACGCCGATCGCCCGGGCCGCGCGCCGCGCGGCATCGTCGTCGGAAACCGTCAGATCGCAGCCGGTGGCCTCGCGAATCGCGTCCAGCAGGGGAATTTCGGGCCACGTGCCGGAGATGTCCACCGTTTGTCCCTCGAATTCAATGGTCGGTTCGCCGCGCACCACGGTGGCCACCTCGATCAACATCTCCCGGAAGAGGGTCATGATATCGCGATAGTCGGCATAGGCGACATAGAGTTCGACCATCGTAAACTCGGGGTTGTGATCGCGGTCGATTCCCTCGTTGCGGAAATCCTTGCAGACTTCGTAGACTTTTTCGTAGCCGCCGACGATGAGGCGTTTGAGATACAGCTCATCGGCAATGCGCAGGTAGAACTCGGCGTCGAGTGAGTTGTGATAGGTCGTGAAGGGACGAGCCGCGGCGCCGCCGTAGAGCGGCTGCAGGACCGGCGTTTCGACTTCGAGAAAGCCGCGCGCATCGAGAAAGCGACGCACGTGCGAAAGAATCTGCGCCCGCTTGACGAAGAGATCGCGCACCTCGGCATTCGCAATCAGGTCGAGATACCGCCGCCGGTAGCGCAGTTCCTTATCGACGAGACCGTGCCACTTTTCCGGCAGGGGGCGCAACGATTTTGAGAGCAGCTCGATCGCTTCCACTCTGACCGTGACTTCGTCGGTGCGTGTCCGGAACACGGTCCCGGTGACACCGACAAAGTCCCCGACGTCGAACCAGTCGAGGCGGCTGTAGGTCTCGGCGCCGAGCACGTCGGCCTTGGCGTAGCACTGGATCCGGCCGCTCCCGTCGAGAATATGAAAGAAGGTGCTCTTGCCGTGGGCGCGCCAGGAGATGATCCGTCCGGCAACGCTGACGGACTTCTCGGCGAGCGTCTCGAAACTCCCGAGGACATCCTGCGCCAGGTGGCTGCGCGCGAATCGCCGGGGGAACGGATCGACGTTCGCGGTGCGCCAGTGATCGAGCTTGGCGCGTCGATGCGCGAGGGGATCGCCGCCGGGATCGGTGTGCTGTAAGGGTTGGGTCATGGGTTCGCTTTCCTCTGCCGTCGTCGCGAAAATACGGGAGCACGCCACCTCTGGCAATGTCGGTCTCCGGTGAAACTCGACAATGCGCTCCGTCGGTGTCGGGCTCCTACCGGCCCCTCCCGGAATCGCCGGTGCGATCAGTGCGGTCCGGAAGGGCACGCAATCGATGAATCTCCGCTGCCGTCAACTGTCGCCATTGCCCGGGGTTGAGGCCGCGGACCGTAATGCCGGCAAAGGAGAGGCGTCGCAGCCGGCGTACCGGGTATCCGATCGCCTCCATCATGCGCTTGACCTCCCGCTTGCGTCCTTCGCGCAGGATCAGGCGCACGAGGGCGGTTT
>DATKYL010000180.1:0-12421 GCA_035528515.1 Acidobacteriota bacterium
GGCCGGGCTTGGCATTGCCGCCGCGCGCGCCCCGTCGCCGGGCGTTGCCGCCTGTCGACTCGTCTCCACCCCCGCGGGAGCGGCGCCCCCGGGATCCCGCTGAACGGGCCGGCCCGTTGCGCGTCGGAGTCGTCTCGCCTGCCTCGCGCAGGAAACTGATAAGGAAATCGGGCGTGAGCCCGGGGAGACGCACCTTCATGTCGTTGAGGAGGGCATCGAAGCCGTCGACGTCGAAGGAACGGACATACTGCCGGAATGACCCGTAGACCTGGCGAATACGCCAGAACGCCTCGGCCCAGGCGATCACGGCGTCGGCCTTGCCGGCGAGACGGGTACTGAACCCGCCACCGACCGACCCGATTGCATCATTCATCTCCGCGCCGGTCAGATACGCCAGACGGAAGATGTTGAAGCCGGCGAGTGCCTGGACCACTCGCGGCCAAACCTCATCGAAGTTGCCGATCCCGCCGTTCGTCTGGATCACCTGGGCCACAAGCAGCTCAAAGTACGCTGCGTCGGCTCGGGGTCGTTCTCCCTGAACGAAATACCGGTAGGGGGAATTCTCCTGCTCCGCCACGTTGGCGTCCGCACTTCCCCCTCCGCCTCGCTTCTCTGTCGATGTCCGTTCGCGTACCACCAGCCCAAAATACTCTTCGGCGGAGGCCGGCGCAACCGGGGATTCGGGGGATATTTCGGGCGTTCCGCAGGGCTGACGATCAAAGGGTGTCGCGACCGACCAGAAAATAGCGCTCGCTCATGTCGATGAGATTTTCCGACGAGAACCGATTCGGCACCAGAATCGCGACCCGGCGGTTGGCGGGGTCATCGGGCCGATCGGCGTAGCGGAGTCTCCGGTCGCCATATGCCCGAACCATCAGGATCCGTTCGGGCTCAAGACCGCTGGCCTCCAGGACGCGACGGGCGGTATTGGCCCGATCGGATGACAACTCCCAGTTAGTATACCGGCGGTCGGGGAACTGGCGGCTGTCTGTGTGCCCCTCGAGGATGACATCATAGTCCAGCGTACCCAGGATCCGGCCGATGGTGGAGAAGACCTCCATCCCCCGCGGTCCCAGATCGGCGCTACTCAGAGCAAAAAATGTGGAATCGTCCGATTCCATCAGACGGATGCGCAACCCTTCATCAACGAGATCGACTTCGATCTGGTCACCCATATCGGAAAGTCCGGGCAACGCCAAGAGGGCATCCACAATCTCGCGGCCGGTCTCCTTGAGGCGCGTGCGCACAACCTGTTCCTGGGTCCGCCGCTCGACCTCCGTGAGGTTCGAACCGGGACGCGAAAACGTCAACGCACTGGGTGTGCCGTTCATGATCCCCATCCCGATCTTTTCGCTGAACCCGACCGGATCGCGGAAGTAGCCGCCCACGCCCTCTTTGATCTCTTTACTCTGCGCCATAATCCACATCACGAGGAAGAAGGCCATCATCGCTGTCATGAAGTCGGCGAGCGCAACCTTCCATGCCCCCCCGTGATGTTCCCCGTGGCCGCCGCGTTTCTTGACGATCAGGATCGGCCGGCCGTTTTCACTTCCCATTTCCATATCCGATCAGGCCGTCATCGCGGGCTGTTTGGAAGCCCGGCAGGCCTCCTCGAGTTCGACAAACCCGGGACGCACTTCATGAGGGAGTGATCGACGCGCAAACTCGACGGCGATCGCCGGCACCGAACCCTTGTGAAAAGCCAACAGCACCTGTTTGAGCGCGAGGAAGTACCTTTGGTATTCCTCGGCCTTGCCCGCCAGATTGGCCGACAACGGCGCCACAAAACCGTAGGCCAGCAGAACGCCCAGGAATGTACCCACCAGCGCTGCGGCCACATGCTGGCCAATCTGCTCGGCGGGACCGTCGATCGCCCGCATCGTCACCACAATCCCCAACACCGCCGCCACAATCCCCAGCCCGGGCAGCCCGTCGGCGCACGTCTGCAGGAGCTTCGATGGTTTCGACTGGTCGTGGTGGTGGGTTTCCAGATCGACATCCATCAGGTCGTCAAGGTCATGTGCCTCGACGCCGGCACCCGAGATGATCAGACGCATGGTGTCCGACAGGAAAGTGACTGCCCCCTCGTTCTTGGCGAAGGACGCGTACTTGCTGATGATCTTGCTGTCCCCGGGATGCTCGATGTGCGACTCGAGCGCCATGACGCCGTCCTTACGGGCGACGTTCAGGAGCTCGTACATCATCACCAGCATGTCGAGATACTCCTTCTTGGTCACCCCGGGTTTTGGCAGGGCGGTTATCTGCGAGATCAACTGCTTAAGGACACCGGGGCCGTTGGCGATTAGTATCGCCCCCAGCGCAGCCCCGCAGATGACGACGAATTCTGCAGGCTGCATCAGGACGAGGAGTTTCCCGCCGGCCATCGTAAACCCGCCGATGACCGCCGCGATCACCACTCCGATTCCGGCCAGCGCAAGCAAGTCCGACGTCCCCTCTCTGAAGATGTAATACTACGCTCTCACTTGAATTGTCGTCAGGAAGCGGGGGGACCTGAATCCGGGAGGGGAGCGGGAAGGGGCAAACCTACCCCTATGCAGGACTTGCCCTCAGGCGTCCGAACCGGGCCTATCGAGGGGGAGATCCACCGGGCCGGGTGCAGTACCCAGTAGCCCCATGAACTGCTCAAAGAGCTCCAGTCCCGGCCAAGTCCGGCGACGCAGATCGGCGTTCTCGGCCGCCCAGCTGAGGGCAAGTGTCAGGGGAATCAGCCGCGGCTTTGTCCCGGTTAGCTCACCGGTCAGGCGCGCCAGAGGCGCTGAAAACGGCAGCGGCATGGGGATCTTGGCGATTTCGTGATTGTAGGGATCGCCACACCAATCGGCGGGTGAAGTCACGTTGTATTCCCGGCAGGCGACCGGACGGTGCTGATGGATGCTGCATGATTCGGCGAGCAGGAAGGGACAGGGCAATCCCAGCCCGAAGTAGGTGCGGGCGATGGCCAACACCGGCTCATCGGTGTACTCCGGGTCCAGAAGCTGACCGATCAGGTCTTCTTTCTCCAGGACATCGACGACCTTCGTGAAGCGGTGAGAAATAAGGCGGCGAAGGTCCGGTTTCAGGGTGGCGACGAGATCAGCGACATAGAACACCTCCGGCGGCGAGAGGGGAACCATCTGACGGCAGCAGGCGCCGCAGCCAGCGCGGCATGACACCGATCGGCCCTCCCGTTTCTCCCGATGCCCCGCCCGGGTCACGAGGACATTGGTCAGTTCGCAGGCAGTGGGCACGAGTTCGGATAGACGCATCGGTCCGGTGTCAATTGTCACCTGACCCCGCAACACCCCATCGGCAGTGCGCAATTCCACCGCGCGCATCACCATGCGTCGTTCGGGATTTTCGCCGGGAGCAAACATCAAATAGCGGGTGTTGTTGTTCAACGCACAGCAAGGAGTTTCTGCTGGCGAAATCCGGGAGCCCGGATCTCGAACAGCGGTGTCCCCGGTTGACGGATCACCAGCTCCAGGGCCGCCGCCGCCCGTTGCCGCTGGAGCCCGGTACGCAAGACTTGGGAAAGCCATTCGTCGGTCATCGGCTTGCCGACCAGATGACGAACTCCCTGAGCGAACTCGTTGCGGTGATTTCCCCACCAGTCACCAATGAGAGCGGAGTCCGGCCAGGGGAGATCTTCATCGGGGTCGGGCGCCACGTCTTCGTCCTCCGGCTCTTCGGTGGGTCCGGCTGCGAAACCCTCGGGTTCATCGGTCTCCAGATCCTGGTAGGCGAGGTCCACACCGGTGATCATCGTAAACGCCTCGCCGGCCACACGAGCGATATCAGGGGCGATCATCTGTTCGATGAGCCACGGGATCGTCGCCGGATCGCCGATCACGCCGGCGGCCACGATGGCATTGCGGATTGTCTCGGGCTTCCCCGCCAGATCTTCGCGCCACGCGTGGGCGGCCTGGAGATCCATACGCCGCAGCGCCATATCGAATGCGGCAGCGCCCGGCGATGTCTCGAGGTCGGCGCGTTCCCGCAACACGTCGACCGCGCCCGTCTCCCCCAGGAGCGCGGCCGACCATGCCGCCCACAGACGGCATGCCGCATCGTCGCCGGTGAGTTGTTCTCGGAGAGCGGGCAGCAGATCGGTACGCCCCAATTCACCCGCGGCGCGTAGCGCGCGGGCCCGCGCCGCAGGATCGCTGTTCGCGGCCGCCTCGGCCAGTGCGACCCCGGGATCGTGCCGGTGGATCGCCGCAGCCGCGACGCCGATGCGTCGGAGCACCGGGTCGCGCGCCGTCAGCAGTTGCTCGACACGGTGTGCGACGGTCTCATACGGCAACCAACCGAGCGCCGAGACCAGACCGCGCGCGCACTCGGTCGACGCGCGCGCCGCCTCGATCACCTTTTGGATGCGTTCCATGTCGTCAGACGCAAACGCGACGTAACCGGCGGCGAACACCTCACCCGCTTCCTCGAAATCGAGCTGTTCCACACAGATTTGCCAGCCCGCATCTCCTGCGATCCGCAGTCCATCGAGATGCGCCTCGATACGTTCATCGAGATCGGCCAGATCCTTAAGCGAGAAATGCGGCTCGCTGACAGCAGCGTCTCTGAGGATCCAGAGGAAGGCGGCTTCCTCGGCGTGCTGCGTAACGACCCCCACGATCACGCATGGAACCGTGCCCGTCGTCGTTCCCATTAGACTCACGAATCACATCCTATCCACGACGTCGGAACTTCCGAAAAACCCCTAAATGGACGCCGCCATCATGTCAATGAACGGCCAGGGCGGTGTATTCCCCGGAGGAGACATATGGTTGTGCGTCGTCAAGTCCAGATGACGGTCAACGTTCTTGCCTTCGACCTTGACATCCATCGACCAGCTATTGAAGTACACCTTCCCCTGAATCTGGTGTGTAATGACACCCATCCCAAAAGATTTGGTTGCCGCCTCATCCCCGGTGCTCTTCTTGAAATACGACTTGTTCTTGAGTGTCACTTCCTTGTTGGAGATCTTAACCTTCTTGCTGCCGGAGGTTGTGTCTGAGGCGAGGCCTGTGTTCGGATAGGGAACGGGAACAGGACCTGCCGGGGGCGACGGCGGGCTCAGACACACATCCGGAAAGGCGCAGATCGACATGCCTGCGCCAGCCTTGCAGGAAATCCCACGCTTGTTGGCGTACACCTCGGTCCCCATCAGTTCCTCCGCCCGTTACCATATCGCAGAACCACGGCCGCCCGTTCACCCGTGTCGTTGCCGAAGTGACAGAGCACACCCGGACCGGGAGCATATCTCTTGCGGGCTGCCTCCAGCGCGACGCCAAGGGCACAGGGTACGATGGCCGCACCCACCTCGCCGATACAATCCGCCGGATGCCACAGATCGAACTCCTCTTTGCGGACGCGCAGGCAACGTGTGAGAGCCAGCGCCGCCTCCTTGAAACCGTACTGCTCACCGTTCAGGTCGGTGATCCTGTAATCGAGTTGAGGCCACTCGATAGCGGCCTCTTGAAGAGCACCCTGAAAAGCTCCAACCAAGCCGTCAGCGCGAAGGGGCTCCTCAGATTCCACTGTCGCTCCCTCACGGCCGTACCCCAAGCCAAGGCAGCATAGAGATTCCACCTGTCGATCGTGGGCCAGACCCAATAGAATCGCGGCCGCGCCTTCACCTGGAATGAAGCCGTCCAGGTTGCCGTCGGTCAGTAGGCGTCGCCGAGCGTGATATGCCTCCAATGTCGAGGAGAGGAGGAATGTGTCAACCCCCGCGACAATACAGTGGGGTCGAGCCGCGGCGATCAGCGCCCGTCCCCGTTCGACCGCTTGTACACCCGCCACTCGACCGTTAGCGATCACAGCAGATTGCGGATGAAACCGCCGGTCGAGGCGCGCTTCCAGGTCGCCCAAGAGGGAATCGTCCAATCCCTCTAACCGGCCGGGTCGCTCGCGTTCGGCGACACACAACAGCAGGGGAATCTCCGGCGGCGACGCGCTGCTGATCCCGGACAAGCACTCGTCAAGAGCCCGGGCGACCATTTCGATCAGCCTTTCCCGGCCCTGCCATGATGATTCGAGCGGAGCCGGGCACCCCACAAGCAACTCTCCGCCGAACACGAACTCCGTCTCAGTGAAGCTGGAAATACCGGCGCGCATCGCGGCGCAAGCCGCAGGCGCACTCAAACCCACTCCCGTCACCATACCCGATGCGAGAACGGCGACAGCCATACTGTCAGACCTCCTTCGGCTCCTGGGCAGTCGACGGACGGATAGTACGTCTTGCCAACGTCCCGAGCCCTGTATCACGCACGCGACATGCGGCCCGCGACTACCTGCCGCATCTCAAGGATATTCCTCTTCAGAGGCAGGGACGCCCGCCAAACGAGCCCGAAGCGCCGTTCGTCCGGCTCAATGATAATCGTGTCGATCACCGCGATCTTCTCGACTTGCTCGTGAGAAGCATCAGTGAATTCGATCGGAACAGCGATTGTCGGCAGTGCGAACGTCGTCTCCCCTTCTGGTGTAAGGTTGATGAGCGTAACCTCTTCGCCGCCCAGCAGATGAGGCATCTGCTGATCCGGGGGTGCCGCCTGGTAGTAATCTTCTTTGAAGTCCGCGGGCAGAAACGGAAAGACGTTGTCGATCCAATTCTGGTCGTACGTTCCCGCGTACTTTGGCCGCGGGCTCCAACTGCGGCCGATCGGGCCGAACGCCATCGGCCGGTAATTCCCGCGCGGACTGGTGACCGGATTGTCCGCTTCCTCGGTATTGGGCAGCGGTTTCCCGACAACCGCATCGAGGCTGAGGCTGTGATGGTACCCGACACCCGCGTGGTTGGTCGGATACCACCGGTGTTTGTTCGGATCGGAATTCGTACCATCGACGCCGCCAAACGCATTGTCGTACGAGATTCGTTTGACTCTGAAGAACTCCGGCGTCGAGGCGGCAAAACCGGCCATGCCCTGCTGCCAGACGCGATCCCCCACCACCCTGAATGACTTGGTAATGGGCCCGATCTTCAGCGCAACCATAACGGACTGGCCCGGCCGCCCCCCAGGCGCGTAGGCGCTGCCGTTGAGCAGCACGTCGCAGCGCGGCTTGAACAGCGCGTAGTCACTCTCGTAAACGGGCGCCGAGAAACCCGGCTCGCCGGTGAATGTATCCGCGTCGACGAGAGGAACCTGTTGGTCATGCAGGTGGGGCTCACCGCCGGGCTCCGGGATTGCAAAAGTTCCCTTTACGACTACGACGACCGATTCACGCCCATCGGGCTTGCACCCCAGCGTGTAACCGGCAGCCATGCCGGTGGCGTTGAGTAGATTCATGAGACTCGTCGCAAGATCGCGTCGCGAGCACGATCAGGCAGTGCCCGCCGTCACCCCTCGCCGATCGATCCGACGTTGGGACCGGATTGCATCAATTGATCTGTACCGACCCGCCTTTGATACGGTTCACTCCCGAGGAACGGGATAGGACGTATGTCCCGCGGAGCAATATCTTCCCCGCCTTCGTCAGCGTGATGCTCGCCTTGCCGCAACGCAGTGTCACTTCCTCTTCGCCCGTCAGCACCACGCGTTTCCCGTCTACGACGGCCGTGGTCGGCTCCGCAGATTCCGCGGTGCCGGGTTCGGCGAGGATGCCGACGACGATCGGCCGCGCGGGGTCACCGTCTTCCAGCATGCAGACAACCTGGGCCTGACTCCCCGCGGCGGTCTCCAGTGCCTTCTGCGGGACCGACTCCAGCCGGCGCGCCCGCGCAACACCGTCACCGGGCAGTCGGATCAACACGTCGCCCGAGGGATCGACGTGCTCCACACGCGCGACGACGACACCCGCACCGACTGTGGTCCCATCTTTCCAGATAACGTCCGACATATCGGTCACCTCTTAGTTTTCGAGGATCTTGCTTCCCTTGAGCGTCACGGCACCCGACGCCTTCGCCAGAATCTTGCCGGAAGCCTTGAGCTTGATGTCCTTCCCGGAGATCTGTATGGTCCCGTCACTTTTCAGCTTCATACTGGCGCCGCCGCACACGATGGTGATGTCCTTGCCCGCCTTGAGAACTATCGAAGCACCGGCGAGGACACTGTAGTTCTTCCCCACGTTCAGGGACATGCTGCTCCCTGCCGTAACGCTGATGTTCTTGCCAACCGCAATTGACTGACCCGCCCCGATATTCACGGACTGCGAGGCGCCAACGGTGAGTGAGTGGTCCCCACCGATCGACTCGGTCTCCTTGCCACCGATCGTAATCGTCTCGTTGCCGCCGACGTTCTCGGTGCGGTCGGCGCCGATTGTGATCGACTCGTTGCTGCCGACGTTCTCGGTGCGGTCGGCGCCGATCGTGATCGTCTCATTGCTGCCGACCTTCTCGGTGCGATTAGAGCCGATCGTGATCGTCTCATCGGTGCCGACCGTCTCGGTGCGATTGTTGCCGATATCGCTCTTCTCGTCGTTCCCGACCGTCTTGGTGCGGTCGTTGCCGATCGACAGCGTCTCATCGTGGCCGGTGGTCTGATTCTTGTCGTTCTCCGTGGCGATCGTCAGGTCCTTCTGTGCGTGCTGGTAGATTTCCTCCGACCCCTTCTTGTCCTCGAAGCGGTACTCGTTGGATCCGCCGCCGCCCTTGGTGCTGTCGGACTTGACCGTGCTCTTCGTCTTCTCCCCGTCCAGTCCGTACGGGGGCATGTTGTCGGCGTTGTAGACGCGACCGGTAATGATCGGACGGTCGGGATCGCCCTCGATGAAATCGACGATCACCTCGTGACCGAGGCGGGGGATGAACATCGCTCCCCATGACGCACCGGCCCAGAGCTGTGAGACGCGAATCCAGCAGGAGGAGTTTTCGTCGTTGACGCCTTCCCGGTCCCAGTGGAATTGCACCTTTACGCGACCGTACTTGTCGGTGTAAATCTCCTCGCCGGACGGGCCGACGACGATCGCGGTCTGCACACCCTCGACCACCGGCTTGGGTGTGGTACGCGTCGGCCGGAACGGGACATCGGCGGGAATGGCCCGGAAGGTGTTGCCGTAATGGAACCGTCCGCCCGCCTCGTCCTGGCCCAACGGCTGGGTCCCTTCATGCTGCACCCAGGTGATCAAGTGCTCGATATTGAACGATTCACGCGGGTGCTCCTGCATCGTGAACATGTACCCCGGGATCATGCGGCGGCAGACGCTCTGTCCCTGCGCTTCCTGACGGCGCGCCTGCAGCGCCTCGAGCCGCAACCGGGCGAGATCGGTGCCGACCGCATCCTCGGTGTAGATGCCGGGAAAATCGTAGACCTCGAGTTCGGTGTCGCGTGAGGCGGAATCGTCTTTGGTCAGATCGACCTTGGGTTTCTCGAAATTGAAGTCACGCAGTGCCGCGGCGCCGGGACGAATCTGCTGCGAAAAACGGAAGTCAAAGATGAATTCCTCGGTCTCCACCAGGCCCGTGGGTTCACGGAAGAGGACATCGGCCGTCCCGTCGATCGGGACATGCACGTCGGCTGCGTCCGCCATCACCAGCACATCCTTGCCGTCGGCGTGTTCGAAGAAGAAGAAGATCCCCTCCTCTTCCATGAGACGCGCGATGAAATTCCAGTGAGTTTCGCGGTACTGGACGCAGTAGTCGCGTCGCGCGTAATTACTCCGTTGCAGCGCAAATCGGAACTCATCGCTCGCAACGCCGGCTTCGGCGAGGACCTTCTCGATGATATCGCGGACGGTCATGGTCTGAAAAATGCGGCTCTGGTAGCGCTGCGTCAGGAGCCAGACGCTGGGCACCAGCTCGGCGTAGTACGAGGTGAAAGTCTCGCCGACCGTTCCCTGCTCGATGCGGCTGACGATCCCGTAGACAAAACGGGTCCCGTCGGCATGATGGATACCGAGCTGTCCCCGCGATCCCACCACGGCGTCGAGATCGACCTCCGCGTCCTGCGTCGCCAGATCGACACGAAACGAGAACAGGTCGGATATTCCTTCATGTCCCGACAGCTGCAGGACGCGTAGTTCGCCGGGGTAACCGTCGGTCTCAAACGTCAGGACCGATTCCTGTGCGGCCGCTTCTTCCACCATAACTCGCCTCTCAAACCATCCAGTCTCGTTACCGAATCATCGTCGCCTCAGGCCTCGGCGCCGCACCGTCAGGTCAGTCCGGCCCGGCTGCCCGCTTTCCCACCGCACATCGCGGCCGAGGGCATCGCGCACGGCGGCCAGAAATGACTCGCGACTCACGACCGTCCTCTTTGCATACGTCCCATCATAAGCCGCATTCCGCCCGCTGCGATCGGTCGGTTACTGCCGGCGACCGGTGCATGCCCCGCGCGTTCGGGACACCGCTCGGGTTTGATGCCCGCGGTTCACGTACTCATTCGCTGAATGCGAATGTGAAGTTCCCGTCGCCGTCGATCCCCAGCGTCAGCTTCTCCGGCAGGGGCCCGACGGTCATCCGTTCGAGAATCTCAGTCGAAATGCGCGGCAAAAGCGAACTCTGGAGAATGTGATCGATATTCCGCGCACCCGTTTCCACTTCGGTGCAGCGCTCGGTGATCTGGTCGAGCACGGCGTCATCGTAGGCGAGTTCCATCCGGTGGCTTTCCATCATTTGGTCCGCCACCCGTCCGAGCTTGAGCACGACGATGCGCCGGATCGCGTCCGACTTGAGCAGGAAGAACGGCACAATCGTCATGCGCCCCACCAATGCCGGTTTGAAGTGCTTGTTGAGAATCGGCCGGATCGCCGCCACGACCTCGTCGGAGGACGGCGGCGTCTCGCGCATGCCCATTTCGGTGATGATGTCGGTGCCGAGGTTCGAGGTCAGGAAGATGACGGTGTTCTTGAAGTTGATGCGGCGCCCCTCCCCGTCGGAGAGATCGCCCTTGTCGAACACCTGATAGAAGAGGTTCATCACCTCGGGATCGGCCTTCTCGACTTCGTCGAGGAGCACCACCGAGTACGGACGCTGGCGCACCCCTTCGGTCAGGACACCGCCCTCGCCGTAGCCGACATAACCGGGCGGCGAGCCGATCAGACGCGACACCGTGTGCTTCTCCTGAAACTCGGACATGTTGATCGTGGTAATAAACCGCTCACCGCCGAACAGCAGGTCGGCGACACCGAGGCCGGTCTCGGTCTTGCCGACTCCCGACGGTCCGACAAAGAGGAACACCCCGATCGGCTTGCGCGGATCCTGAATGCCGGCCTTGGCAGCGCGAATGCCGGTGGCGACCGCGGCCACCGCAGAATCCTGACCTTTGATCCGTTCCTTCAGCTTATCCTCGAACGTGAGAATGGTCGCCGCTTCATCCTTGACCATCTTGCCGACCGGTATCCCCGTCCAGTCGGAAACGACCTTGCCGACCACCTCGGGAGTGACTTCGAGTGGAATCAACGGCGACGGCCCCTGCGCCTCGGCCAGTTCGGCCATCGCCCGCTTCAGCGACTCTCTGTCGACCGGTTTGGCCGCCGTCGCGGGATCTTTGTCCGCAGGCTGGGCGCCCGACGGTTGCGCATCGGGCTTCACGTCTTCCGGAGCCGGTGTCGCTCCCGTCGTCGCCGGGCCTTTCCCGTCGCCGTCTCCACCGGTGACACTCTGCCGCAACGCAAGGAACTTATCCACCGCCTCCTTTTCCGCCAACCAGCACACGGTCATGGCCTTGAGTTCTGTTTCCTTCGCGTCGATGGTGGCGTTCAAATCGGCGACCCGCTCGTCATCATCCTCGGCCCGGCCGGCCAGATCGCGACGGTGAGCGTCGCGCTCCCGGGCCAGCGTCTGAATCTGACGATCGAGATCTTCGAGTGAATCGGGACGGCCGGTGATACCGATCTTCACGCGCGCCGCGGCGGTATCGACCAGGTCGACCGCCTTGTCCGGCAGAAGCCGTCCGGAGATGTAACGACCCGAGAGTTCCGCGGCGGCGACCAGGGCGTCATCAGGGATATGAACGTGATGCGCCTGCTCGTATTTGGCTCGGAGTCCGCGGAGCATGACGATGGTATCGTCCACCGACGGTTCGTCGAGTTTCACGAGCTGAAACCGTCGGGCCAGCGCCGGGTCTTTCTCGAAGTACTTCTTGTATTCCGACCAAGTGGTCGCGGCGATCGTGCGCAATTCACCGCGCGCCAGGGCGGGCTTGAGCAGGTTGGCGGCATCGCTGCCCCCCGCCGAACCGCCGGCACCGATCATCGTGTGCGCTTCGTCGATAAACAGGATGATCGGCTTGGGCGATCCTTTCACCTCGCTGATGACGCTCTTGAGCCGGTTTTCGAACTCACCTTTGACGCCGGCACCCGCCTGCAAAAGACCGAGATCCAGGACCACCAGCGAGACATCGGCCAGAAGACTGGGAACATCCCCCTGGGCTATACGGAGCGCCAATCCTTCGACAACGGCGGTCTTGCCGACACCCGCTTCGCCGACGACGATCGGGTTGTTTTTCCGCCGCCGGGCAAGAATGTCGATCATCTGCCGAATTTCGCG
>DATKYL010000181.1:0-6214 GCA_035528515.1 Acidobacteriota bacterium
AGCGGATGGTCGACGCGATGGACTTCCGCTTTCTGTTCGATTCCTCGCGCAAGTTGTTCGCGATTGGGTATCGGGTGGCTGACGGCCTGCTCGATCCCAGCTACTACGACCTGTTGGCCTCGGAATCGCGTCTGGCCAGCTTTGTCGCCATTGCCAAGGGGGATGTTCCGCCACAGCACTGGTTCCTTCTCGGACGTTCTCTCACTCCGGTCGGACGGGGTGCCGCGCTCGTTTCCTGGTCAGGGTCGATGTTCGAGTACCTGATGCCGCTGCTCGTGATGCGGCAGCCCGCCCGCAGTCTGCTGGATCTCAGTTGTCGTCTCGCCGTGGGCCGGCAAATCCGGTACGGTGCGGAACGGCGAGTGCCCTGGGGTGTTTCCGAATCGGCGTACAACGTGCGCGACGTGGAGTTCACCTATCAGTATTCGGGTTTCGGCGTTCCCGGTCTGGGACTCAAACGCGGGCTGTTTGCCGACGTGGTGGTGGCCCCCTATGCCACCGCGCTCGCGGCCATGGTGGATCCCCGCGCGGCGGTGAAGAACGTTGCCCGGCTCGAGCGGGCCGGAGCCCGCGGCGCCTACGGTTTCTACGAGGCATTGGATTACACGCCCTCGCGACTGCCCGAGAAGAAAGATGTCGCCGTGGTCAGGGCATACATGGCCCACCACCAGGGAATGACCCTTGTAGCGCTGGGGAATGTCGTTCACGAGGGCGCGACCCAGAGACGCTTCTACGCGCATGCCATGATCCGGGCGTCCGAACTCCTCCTTCAGGAGCGGACACCGCGCTCGGTGGCGGTGACGCGTCCCCGCGGCGAGGAAGTTCGTGAGGCGGTTCTCGTTCGCGACGTCATCCCCCCGGTGTTGCGCCGGTTTGAATCGCCACACGATATCACGCCGCGGACGCATGTTCTGTCCAACGGTCGCTACACGGTCATGATTACGGCGGCGGGCTCCGGTTTCAGTCGCCGCGGCGACTTGGCGGTCACGCGCTGGCGGGAGGACACGTCCCGGGACTGCTGGGGCACGTTCATTTTCCTGCGCGATGCCGAAACCAGGCAGGTCTGGTCCGCCGGATTTCAGCCGAGCGGGTCGGAGGCGGATCACTATGAGGTTGTCTATTCCGAGGATCGTGCCAAGATCGTGCAGCGGGATCGCTCGCTCGCCGTCACGCTCGAGATCGTCGTGTCCCCCGAGGACGACGCCGAACTCCGTCGCCTGACGGTGACCAATCTCGAAAACAAGGATCGCCTGATCGACCTGACGTCTTACGCCGAGGTCGTGCTGACCTCGCAGGCGGCGGATGAAGCGCATCCGGCCTTTTCGAACCTCTTTGTGGAAACGGAGTTCGTTCCCGAAGTCGAGACGCTGCTGGCGACGCGACGCCCGCGTTCGCCCGAGGAGACGCGCGTCTGGCTCGCTCATCTGGTCATGATCGAAGGGACCGCCGTCGGGCCGGTGCAGTACGAGAGCGACCGCGCCCGGTTCCTGGGCCGGGGCCGGGGCATACGCACGCCACTCTCAGTGATCGACGAGGAAACGCTTTCGAATACGGCCGGGACAGTTCTCGACCCGATCGTAAGTATCCGGCGACGGGTGGCACTTCCCCGCGGCGGGACGATCCGCGTCGTATTCACCACCCTGCTTGCGCCTTCCCGAGAGGACGCTCTCGAAATCGCAGTGAAATATCGCCAGCCGGCGACTTTCGAACGGGAGAGTTTGCTGGCCTGGACGCACGCGCAGGTCCAACTGCATCATCTACGGGTCATCCAGGATGAGGCACATCTGTTCCAGCGTCTGGCCAACCGTATGCTCTACACCGACCGCACGCTACGCGCAGGGGCTCAGGTCTTGGCTCTGAATCGCCTGGGCCAGTCGGGACTGTGGCCCTACGGTATCTCCGGCGATCTGCCGATCATCCTGGTGCAGATCGAACGGGACGAGGAGCGCGACGTTGTCAGACAGATTCTGCGCGCACACGAGTACTGGCGGCTGAAAGGGATTGCGAGCGATCTGGTAATCCTCAACGCCAAGGGGGCATCGTACACGCAGGAACTCCAGGATTCCCTCGCCGCCATGGTGCAGGCCAGTCAGTCGGCGGGCGGTGGTGAGCCGCGTGGCGAACATGGCGATGTCTATGTGCTGCGCGCGGATCTTCTGCCCCCGCGCGACCAGCTTCTCCTGCGCGCCGCGGCGCGGGTGGTGATTGTCGCCGGTCGCGGCACACTGGCCGAACAAGTGGTGCGACTCCAGGCGGCACGGCCGGGGCCGGTTCCGACGCGACTCCGTGCGGCACGCGAGACGGCAGAGATCGTCTCTGCTCCCGACCTTGGTCTTGAGTATTTCAACGGGTTGGGAGGGTTTGCGCCGAACGGTCGCGAGTATGTCATTGTCATGGGCACGGGGCAATGGACGCCCGCTCCCTGGCTCAACGTCGTGGCGAATCCGGATTTCGGCTTCCAGGTTTCCGAATCCGGCTCCGGGTACACCTGGTCCATCAACAGCCGCGAAAACAAACTCACATCCTGGTCGAATGATCCCGTCAGCGACACGCCGAGTGAGATCTTCTATGTGCGGGACGAAGACAGCGGCGTCGTGTGGGGGCCGACTGTCCTCCCCATCCGCGAGGAGGCGTGGCCCTACGTCATCCGACATGGGCAGGGATACAGTCGCTTCGAGCACACGTCGCACGATATCGCACTCGAACTCTTGCAGTTTGTCCCGCCACGGCGAGATTCCATCAAGATTTCCCGCCTCACTCTGGAGAATCGATCAAGCCACAAGCGGCGGCTTGCGGTCACGGCCTACGCCGAATGGGTGCTCGGGGTTTCGCGGAGCGCGTCTGCTCCTCACGTGGTGACCGAGATTGATCCCGTGACCGGGGCCATGTTCGCCCGCAACGCCTGGAACGGGGAGTTCGCGGACCGGATCGCCTTTGCCGATCTCGGTGGGCATCAAAGCTCGTGGACCGGCGACCGTCTCGAATTTCTCGGGCGGAACGCGAGTCTCGATCATCCCGCCTCACAGGAACGGGGTGCGGTCTTGTCGGGTATCGTCGGAGGCGGTTTCGATCCCTGTGCCGCGCTGCAGACGAAGCTGGAGCTGCAACCGGGGGAGCGCGCCGAAGTACTGTTCTTCCTGGGCGAGGGCCAGACGCGCGAGGAGGCGCGATCGCTGATCAGACGCTACCGGACCGCGGATTGCGACGCGATTCTCCGTGAAGTCCGGAGCTACTGGGATCAGGTGCTCGGCACGGTCCAGGTCCGAACGCCGGAACCCTCGCTGGACCTTCTTCTGAATCGTTGGCTCCTCTACCAGGTACTCTCCTGTCGCATCTGGTCACGCTCGGCGTTGTACCAATCCGGAGGGGCGCTCGGGTTTCGCGACCAACTCCAGGATGTTCTGGCCCTGGCCGTGGCGCAGCCCGACATCGTCCGCGAACATCTCTTCCGCGCTGCCGCCCGGCAGTTCCCCGAAGGTGATGTGCAGCACTGGTGGCATCCGCCTACGGGCCGCGGCGTGCGGACGCGGATCTCCGACGATCGCCTCTGGTTGCCGTATGCTGCCGTCCACTATCTCAAGACGACCGACAACTGGAGTGTGCTCGAACAGGAGATTCCCTGGCTGGAAGGAGATGTCCTGGACAAGGATCAGCAAGAGGCCTACTTCGAGCCCGAGGAATCGTCCGAACGAGCGACGTTGTACGAACACTGTGCGCGGGCCCTGGATTGCAGCCTTGCCGTCGGCCGCCACGGCCTGCCCTTGATCGGGGCCGGTGACTGGAACGACGGCATGAATCGTGTCGGTCACGAGGGCCGGGGCGAGAGTGTCTGGCTCGGCTGGTTTCTCCTGATGAACCTGCGGGAGTTTGCCCCGATCGCCGATCGTTACGGAGATCGGGAACGGGCAAAACGGTGGCGCGAGACGATCCCCTTGCTGAGAGACTCCTTGGAAACGGAGGCCTGGGACGGGGAATGGTACAAGCGCGCCTTCTTCGACGATGGCACGCCGCTCGGCTCGGCGGAAAACGATGAATGTCAGATCGACTCTATAGCCCAGTCATGGGCGGTCATCTCGGAAGAGGGCAACGAGGACCGGGCGCGCCGGGCCATGGAATCGGTCGAACGACGGCTCGTGCGCCCGGAAGATGGGCTGCTCCTGCTCTTCTCCCCGCCGTTTGATCGGACCGCTTTGAACCCGGGGTACGTCAAAGGATATGTCCCCGGCGTTCGTGAGAACGGAGGGCAGTACACGCATGCCGCCGTCTGGGTCGTGGTGGCCTTCGCGATGCTGGGTGAGGGCGACAAGAGTCTCGGACTCTTTGACCTCTTGAATCCCATCCACCACGCGAGCGGCCGCGCGGATATCGACCGCTACAAAGTGGAACCGTATGCGGTGGCGGCCGATGTTTACTCGGTTCCTCCGCACACCGGCCGCGGGGGATGGACCTGGTACACGGGCGCCGCGAGTTGGCTTTACCGTGCCGGACTCGAATGGATTCTCGGATTCCGGAAGAGGGGTTCCGGTCTCCGCATTGATCCGTGTATACCGCGTGGGTGGAAGCGTTTTGAGATCGACTACCGCTTCGGCAACACGCTCTATCGTATCGTAGTGGAAAATCCCGAGCGCGTCTGCCGGGGTGTGGCGCGAATCAAAATCGACGGGACCACGTTGCCGGGCGATGCCTTGGTACCCCTCTCCGACGATGGGCGTGAGCACAAAGTCGAGGTTGTCCTCGGGGCACCGAGCCGCCCGGAACAGGATAATCCGGTTCCCGTCTCTGAGGTCAGGAGTAATCCGGACCGGACGGGCTGATGATCGAGGACAACACGTCGGCCGCGCGTGTGAAGCGCAGGCCGGCGGCACCTGCTCTTACTACAACTCCAGCTTAAGAAACCACGTGAAATCGCTGGTGTCGTAGTCGGACAACTGCCAGGTGAAATTGACGGCGAAGTTGAACGGCATCATGAACGGCGTCAGGTTGCCGATGCCGAACCCGAGTTCCTGGTAGGATTTGCGGGCGGTGCTTAGTGTCTCGTCGCCGGGTTGGGGGGTGTGGTTTCTGAATTCGCTCCAGAACATGCTGCCGTGAAGGCTGAGCCAGAGGGGGATGTCCCGGATCAGCGGCAGCCCGCTCTTGACGAAGAGGTAGCGCCGGAAGTTGTGGTCGAACGATATCGAATAGAGCCGATTCCCGGCGAAGATGCTTTCGTGAAGAGTGTTGTAGCCCAGGGTGTTGAAGAAGACGGCGTCCCCGAAGTCGATCACATAGTATCGCTGCGGCGGCAGATTGCCGTCGGACGCGCCGGCATAAAGATGGATCGACGTCAACCCCAGCCCGAGCGTTCGCTGACGGCGGTAGAGTGACGCGTAGTAGCGGGTGAAGTCGAAGTCATTGTCGATCAGATCGGGTGACGCATGCTCCGCGCCGAGCGTGAGCCGCCAGTACTCAACGGCACCGAGGATTTCGGCGCGTCCCTTGCGCTTGAACATCGGTCGATTGTCGATCCGGAGCTGCGCCTCAAGTGAGCGCAGCTTGCCATCGTCGATCGGCGGGTTGTCGCGCACCGGATCGTCGATCTCGAACAGCGTGTTGTCGGTGCCGAGCGGCAGCGAGAAGTGCAGCTCGTCGTGGTAGGTCAGCCGCAGACGGCTGAACTTGACGAGTTTGGTCGCTACAAAGGCGTCGAAACCTTCGGCACGGAAATAATCGGCCGCGTCGATGCCCCACCCTAAGGCGGTGCCGCTGGAGAAGTGCGACTCGCCGCGCACGATCGTCGGTCGCCGCCGGACACGATCGAACGCGTCGAAGCCGACGTCGAGCCGGCGCCCTTCGTGCAGGCGGTATGTCGCCCCCAACCCCCACTGCACGCGTTCGGTCCGGATCCCGTAGCCGCCCGTCAGCCGCACGTCGAGACGGCGCAACGGCCGCACTGTCCCTGTGCCCCCGAAATACGCGCCTTCGACCCGATTGAAACGATAGAAGTCGGGCGCGAGACCCATTACAACGAAGAAGCTCGCCCCAACCGCTTGGAGGAGGCGCCTGCCGATCGGGACGGGGAGGTTCTTCAGGGAATCAAGTCGCTCGTAGCCACGGAGTTCCTCGTCCGTGGGTGGGATCGACTGGCGGGCTGCCCAGGCGGTGGAGTCGATGTCATCGGCCTGATCGTCAACCTCGAGCATGAATTCGTCAAAGAAGCCGTTCGGATGTCCGG
>DATKYL010000182.1:0-2368 GCA_035528515.1 Acidobacteriota bacterium
GTCACCGCCGGGGAAGCCAATACGGAAACGCAGTGTGTAGGTTCCGCCTTGTACAGTAAAGGGAATGCTCACTGTACCACTCGGGTAAGGGGGAGCGGAGCCCGCGTCGGCCGTGCCCGGTTCGGTGCTGACGTACCGGCCGCCTGACGCGTTCGGATCGTCAAAAAGCCGGGTGGGCGCAGTGACGGTGCCGGTTTCCGCCTCGACCCAGACGACTTCCGCGGGAACCGGCGGCGCTTGCCTGTACAGCCGGATGTCATCAATCAATATCGTGCCTGAGCCGCCCGTGGCGCCGGTCCTCTCGAAACCTATGCTCAGTGTTGCGACATTTCCAAGATTGACACCGAGGGCTGCCAAGTCGATACTCCACTGTGTCCACTGCGGCCGGGCAAGATCCACTGGATCCCCGCCATACAAGACCTTTGAGCCGTTAATCTTTACATACATCCGCTCCGTCGTGGCATTGCCCGGCCGGCCATAGAACCACAGAACAAGCGTCTGAGTGCCGCCTTTGGCCCAGTCCGGCCCAATCGCAAGGTCAGCCGTGTTCACGCTTACCTCCGATCGACTCGCCACGCTGTCGTCGTATCCTAACGGCACAGACTGGTTTCCTCCCTGAACGATCTGACTCTCCATGGTGGGCTGAAACGCTTCCGTGTAGCCTATGGTCGAGCCGTTTGTTGTCGGGCTCGCGAATCCGTCTGCCCACGTTTCATAGACCAGGTTGCTGCCCTCCTGCCCGGTCGGGATGTCGTTGTAGGACTCGAAATCATCCACAACGTGAAACTCCCTGGTCGAGAAGCTCCAGATATCGCCTTGCCAGATACTGGTGGCCTCCGCGTCGTTGACCTCGTCGATCCGCCAGTAGTAGCTCTGGCCCAACACCAGACCCAGCGAAGCCGTACCGAAGGCGGGCTGCGTGGCTGAGCCGGCCGATACCAGGGCACTCGCATCTTCGCCGACATAGACGTCGTGCCTGGCCGCCTCCCTGCCCGCTCTCCAGCCCAGGGTCACATCCACGTCCACATCTGTCGCTCCCGAATCCGGACTCGGCTCTCTTGCAAAGACGGGTATGCTGAAGAATCGCACCTCGCTCAGACCATACTGGACCAAGACGCCCCAATTGCTGTTGGCCGTGAGCCTGACATACTTTGCCGTTATTCCGCTCAAATCAACGGTGGTGTTGTGTGCGTAGCCGGGTGCGCCGGGCGCCTGGGCAAACTCATGCGCCGTGCCCAATGGCGTATAGACCACGCCGTCAACGGAATACTCGATGGAGACATCTCTGACCCCAAAGCCGACGTATATCTCCACATCGCTGTTGGAGTTCCATACCCACATCTCGTGAAGCTTGTAGGCCTTGTCGAACTCGTACTGGATCCAGGTTGGCTGCGGTCCGTCGATGCTGCTGAGCCACATATCTGCCGTTTCTGCCGAGTGCAGGTCGTTGACCAGGCCCGAACCATTCAGGGTGTTCTCAGGCCCCCGGTTCGCGGTAGCACTGGATGCGGTGGCGGTGATGCTCGCCCCGGGAATCGGAATCGCAAGCGGCTCCGTCGTGAAGCTCCAGACAGTACCTTCATGCACGGTATTATCCGGCGGTGCATCGACCTCATCGATCCGCCAGTAGTACGTCTGATCAAAGTCCAGGCGAAGCGCACCGGTCTGAGGATAGAGAGTCTGGACGCTCCGTCCCAGGTAAACACCGGTCGGGTCATTCGTCGGAGTTGCCGACTTGACATCGTCGAAGCTGGCCCCTACGTACACGTCGTGTCTATCGGCCGACTCTCCCGGAGCCCAGTTGAGTATGACATCACGGGGCACATCTTGCGCTCCGTCGGGTGGATTGGGTATCGCCGCCGTAGTTCTCATCCCCAGGACGGCGGTGAGCTCCAGCCTCGGACGATAGTCCTCAGTGGCATTCTCTTTGGTGGCGAGTCCGTAGCCCCTGTCGGCGCCGTCGTCGTCCCGCAGAATGAACGTGACCAGACCATTGTCGTCAACTCGGCTTTGAATAAACCGGACAAGGGGTTCTCCCGTGACGACAATCGTAGTTCCTGCGGCCCAGCCCCCGCCGGCGGCGTTGGTGACGGTCTCGGTGATGCCCGGAACATCTTCGTCCAGATCGGTGACATTGACCAGCGGATCGCCATTGTTGGTGCTCCACTCGACTCCGATGTTACCCTCAGTCAAGACGGTTTCATCCCAGTCCTGGGGGGTGTTGCCAGCAACGTTATTCAGGCCATACAGAGAAAACCGGCCGCCGACGACCGTATCGTTGCGCGACGCCCCTCCGGACACGGTCAGCGTCAGGGTTGCACTCTGAACCGTCAGGACATTGATCCTGGCCAGATCGAAACGCAGATAA
>DATKYL010000183.1:0-7941 GCA_035528515.1 Acidobacteriota bacterium
GACGCCGGTGGCGGTCTTGACGTAGCAGGCTCCCGCTTCGGCGGCGAGGATCGCGGCGCGGACCAGGTCAGATTCATCGAGCAGATTCGTTTCGATGATCACTTTCAATACAACATCGGGGCCGATCGCTTGCCGTACGGCGGCGATGTCGTCGCGGTAGGCGAGCCAGTCGCCGTCACGCAGAAGACCGGTCGCGGCAACCATGTCGATCTCGCGGGCGCCGGCAGCGATGCATTGCGCCGCCTCGGCCGCTTTGGTCTCGGTCGTATTCGCCCCCATCGGGAAACCGGCCACACCGCAGACGTGAATCGTGCTCTCCGTCAGTTCGGCCACGGCCGCGGCGGTGCGGTTCGGCGCCACGCAGACGGTCGCGAAACCATACTCGACCGCTTCACGGCACAGGATCACGATATCGTCCCGCGTCGCGCCGGGCGATAGGTTGGTGTGGTCGATTACTGCGGCGATGTCATCGCGCGGCCGGGTGACGGGATCGCACGTCTTAGCCTCTGGCTCCGAGGGACGGTCGGCGAACGTTATGACGACGCCTTTGCGGTCGGCCAGCTCCATCGCCGAGGGGGTCACGATCGTACCGGTGGGCAGGACCAGTTCGCCGGTCGCCTGATCGATATCGGCACGGGTGACGATGCGGCGGGGTTTATCCGTCATTGAGTTCGTCTTCATCGGCTACTCGCCTGGCTGGGGCGGGATGTCGATCTGATCGACAATCCCGACAATCGTATGGTCGGCGGCGGCGTTCGCACTCTGCGGCGTCATCCGCGCCGAGGATCCGGAGACGGTGAGCACCCATTCGCCGGTCCCCGCACCGACGGCATCGACACAGACGGCATAATCATCGGTCGGCGCAAGGGTGCGGTCGACGTAGCGGACCACCAGCAGTTTGGTGCCGTCGAGCGCCGGGTGCTGCTGCCCGTTCCACATCATCCCGGCGACAAACCCGAGCTTCATGTCGATGCCCTCTCGGCACCGGGGTCGAAGGGCCGTGACCCGATTTCGCTGAGACGTGCCCGGCGGATGTCTCCGTTCGGCGTCGCCATGATCACCTCGCAATCGGAGGTGAACTCGGTCAGGACCGGACGGCACTGATCGCAGGGGGGCCACAGCCGCCCGTCGGGCGCGACCACTATGACGGTGCGAAACTGGCGCTGCCCGGCGGCGATCGCGGCGGCGACGGCGTTGCGTTCAGCGCAGACGCCCAGACCGTCGGTGGCGTTCTCAACGTTGCACCCGGCGAACACCGAGCCGTCGGCGGTGATCACCGCGGCCCCGACCCGCCGCTGCGAATACGGCGCATAGGCCCGTGTCTGCGCCTCGCGGGCGGCGTTCAGAGCACGCTGTTCGTTGTCAGTCAGAAGCGTGTGGCCCGATTGGTCGGACATCTCGATTCCCCCCTCAATCGGCGGACAAGGGTGCGATTGCGCTCCAGAAGCTGGTCCCGTGGCGACGCACGGGATCGTCGTCCGGCACCCGGAACAGGTCCGCCAGGGTCGCCGCCAGATCAGAAAAGCTCTCCCGCAACCCGAGGTCAAGACCATTGCGCAGCGCCGGCCCGTAGACCAATAGCGGCACGAGTTCGCGCGAGTGGTCGGTCGACGGGGTCGTGGGGTCGCACCCGTGGTCGGCCACCAGAAAGAGGGCGTCGGTGGGCGCCAGTCGCGGCACGAGTTCGCCGAGACGCCGGTCGAACTCGGCCAGGCCACGGGCGTAGCCGACCGGGTCGTTGCGGTGCCCCCAGACCATGTCGAAGTCGATCAGATTCGTGAAGATCAAGCCGGACGGATACTCCGCCATCGCGGCCAGCGTCTGGTCCATCCCGTCTTCGTTATTCTTCGTATGGATCGCAACGGCAAGGCCCGACGCGGCGAACAGATCCTCGATTTTCCCGATCCCGATCGTAGCTACTCCCGTCGCCGTCAGGCGGTCCAGCAGGGTCGGTTCGGGCGGCCTGAGGGCGAAATCACGCCGGCGCTCGGTGCGCGTGAACGCACCGGGTTTCCCTACGAAGGGACGGGCGATCACCCGGCCCACGGCATCGGCTCCGGTCAGCAGGTCGCGGGCAATCCGGCAATAGCGATACAGCTCCTCGATCGGGACGATTAGTTCATGCGCGGCGATCTGGAAGACCGAATCGGCGGAGGTGTAGACGATGAGACTGCCCGATGCGATGTGCGCCTTCCCCAACTCGGCAATGATCGCGGTTCCGGAGGCGGGTTTGTTCCCCAGCACGCCGCGGCCGGTCTTCTGTCTGAACGGTTCAAGAATGTGCGGGCCGAAACCGTCGGGGTAGAGTGGGAAAGGACGGTCCAGGACGATCCCCATCAGTTCCCAGTGGCCCGAGACCGAGTCTTTCCCCGCCGACCGTTCACGCATCCGGCCGAACGACGCCAGCGGCGGATCGACGGGCGGCACACCGGCAATGTCGCCGAGCCGGCCCAGGCCGAGCAGTCCGAGGCGGGGGCAATCGAGACCGCCGACCGCCCGGGCGGTGTTAACGAGCGTATTGGAACCGGCGTCACCGTACTCGGCGGCATCAGGCGCCTCGCCGATGCCGCAACTGTCGCAGACGATAACGATCGCGCGCTCGATCATGGGATGGCATCGCCTTCGGGCAGCTCCCGCTCCGTGGTCGTATCGGCCGGGGCGGCGGGCGACTGCGGTGTCAGTCCGAGGTACGGTCCCGCTACGCGCAGTTCACCGGCGGTGAGAACACCGTCGCGCGCCCAGAGGGAGTACGCGTGGTAGAACGCGCGGATCGAATCGACCGGGAGGGCACGCAGCGCGTCGGCCAGGCCGCCGGTCGCATCGCGATAGGCGTCGACGGCATAGACACCGGCGATCACCGAGTCGGGAACGGCCCGAAGGTCCTCAACGGCCCAGAGGACGGCCTGCGTGACGCCCCGTTCCCGATTCCGGAAACGGACCAGGCCGATCGACCCGGCAACGACGACCACGAGCGTCAGCACGAAGGCCAGAGGCGTCTTCCAGTGCTTCCCCATGGTGCGCATTCACGAATCCCATTTCTCACATCACCACACACAAACAAAAAAGGCAATCCTCACAGGATTGCCCGATGTCACATGTTCCGTCGCGGTTCATTCGTCGGCCGCGGCCTTTTTCTTGGAGCGACTCTTGGCGGCGGCCGCGGTTGATTCTTTCTTCTTCTTGTCGGCGGCTTTCTTGGTCTTCTCGTCACTCCCGGCGACCGCTTTCGGCACCAGCAGTTCGAGCTTCGACATGTGGGCGCCGTCGCCGCGGCGCTGGCCGAGTTTGATAATGCGGGTATATCCGCCGGGCCGCGTAGCGAATTGCGGCGCGATTTCATCGAAGAGCTTGCTGAGCACCGCGCGGTCGCGTACCCGCCGGCTGGCGAGCCGCCGGGCATGGAGATCGCCGCGCTTGCCGAGGGTGATCAGCTTTTCGGCCACCGACCGCAGGACGCGCGCCTTCGGCGTGGTGGTGACCAAGGCATGCGCGCGGAAGAGCGCGGTCGCCATGTTCCCCAGGAGGGCGCGGCGGTGAGCGGTGGTGCGTCCCAATTTCTTGACAGTTTTCCTGTGTCGCATTGTCTGGTTCCCCGGAGATCGTGCGCGGTCAGCCGAGTATTTCCATCGGCTCGGCCTCGAGCAGCAACTGCTCTCTGAACTTGTCTACGTCCATGCCGAAACTCAGCCCCATCTCCCCGAGAATGCCGTTGAGTTCGGTCAGGGACTTGCGTCCGAAGTTGCGGTACTTGAGCATCTCCGACTCGGTGCGCCGCACCAAGTCCTCGATCGTCAGGATGTTGGCGGCCCGCAGGCAGTTGGAGGAGCGGACCGAAAGTTCGAGTTCATCCACCCGCATGCTGAGCAACTGGCGGACGCGCAACGTCTCGTCGTCAACCTCCGGCTGAACGTCTTCAATGAACTCCTCGTCGATCGTGACGAAGAGCTGGAAGTGGTCGCGCAGAATCTTGGCGGCGTACGACAGGGCGTCGGCGGGCGAGATCGAGCCGTCGGTCCAGATATCCAGAATGAGGCGGTCGAAGTCGGTGCGCTGCCCGACGCGAGTGTTCTCCACGGTGTAGTTGACCTTGATGACCGGCGAGAACATCGAGTCGACCGGAATCGTGCCGATCGGTTGTTCCGGCTTCTTGTTCATTTCCGCAACGACATAGCCGCGGCCGCTGTCGACATCCATCTCGATGCGCACGCGTGCGTCGGTGGTGAGTTCGAGGATGTGCTGTTCCGGATTGTGGATCTTGACGTTGGGGTTTTCGGTCATGTGCTCCGCCGAATACCGTCCGGTCTCCTCCACCTCCAAAACCAGGGTCTCAGGCCCGTCGGAGATCAGCTCCGGCCGTAGCTGTTTGATATTAAGAACGATGTCGGTGATGTCCTCGTAGACGCCGGGGATGGTGGAGAATTCATGCACTACACCTTCGATCCGGACCGCAGTAACTGCCGCTCCTTGAATCGAGGATAACAGCGCCCGCCTGAGGGCACTGCCGACGGTATTGCCGAAGCCGCGCTCCAAGGGCTCGATGTAGAAGCGGCCGTACTTCCGGCTCGCTCCCTCCTCATCGGGCAGGGCCTCCTTGGGCATGGTCAGCGCTTTCCACTTCATATTATCGAAGCCTCCCGTGTGCGCCGATCAGCGCGAGTACAGTTCGATGATCAATTGTTCCTGTACCGGTGTAGGAATCTCCAACCGCACCGGGATCGACAACATTTCCCCTTCGAGCCTTGCCTTGTCGATGCGCAGCCAAGGCATATCGACGGCCCGTCCCGCACCTTTCAGTGCCATATGAATGACTTCCAGCCGCTTGGACTTATCACGGACGCGGACCACGTCACCGGGTGACACCGAGAAGGAGGGAATATCAACAATACGTTCGTTGACGGTGAAGTGCCGGTGCAGTACGAGCTGCCGGGCGGCCTTGCGCGACGGCGCGAGGCCCAGCCGATAGACAGTGTTGTCCAAACGGCGTTCGAGCAGGACCAGCAGGTTCTCACCGGTGATGCCCCGCATCCGTGCGGCCTGCTCGTAATAGCGGTGGAACTGCCGCTCGAGAACGCCGTAGGAACGGCGCACTTTCTGCTTTTCCCGCAACTGGAGCCCGTACCCGGACACCTTGCGGCGCATGTTCGTGCCGTGCTGGCCGGGGGCGCCGGCTCCCCGCTCGATCGGGCATTTGTCCAAATAGCAGCGGGCGCCTTTCAAAAAGAGCTTCTCGCCCTCGCGCCGGCATAACTTGCAGTTGGCATCTCGATATCGCGCCATTCGCTCTTCCTACCTCATTTCTCAGTCGTCACACAAACGTGCGCGACCCAACCGTTCACGGGTTCGCGCCGCACACTCCTACACACGCCGTCTCTTCGGCGCACGGCAGCCGTTATGGGGGATCGGCGTGACGTCACGGATAGCGGACACCTGCAGTCCCGCCGCCGAGAGCGAACGGATCGCGGCCTCGCGTCCGGAGCCGGGCCCCTTGACGTTGACCTCGACCTTACGCAACCCCACGTCCATCGCTTCGCGTGCCGCTTCGCTGGCCGCCTGCTGCGCCGCGAACGGCGTGCTCTTCTTCGAGCCCTTGAAGCCGCGCCGGCCCGCCGACGACCAGGCGATCACCTCGCCCTTCATATCGGTGATCGATATGATGGTATTGTTGAAGGTCGCCTTGATGAAGACCCTGCCGATGGGGTCGACGCGCCCTCGTTTACGACGCCCTTTTTTTCGTTTCGGATCCGCCAAATCGTGCTCCTACGTATACCTTCCCACGAGGATTCAGAACGCGTGTCCGTCACCCCGGATGCGTGTCCTATTTTCTCCGTCCGCCGATCGCGCGGCGCGGTCCCTTGCGGGTTCGCGCATTCGTCTTGGTGCGCTGCCCCCGCACCGGCAGCCCGCGGCGGTGCCGCAGACCCCGGTAGCTGCCGATGTCGATCAGGCGCTTGATGTTCATCTGGACTTCACCGCGCAGGGTACCCTCGACACGGTAGTTCCGCTCGATCTCATCGCGCAGGCGAACGATTTCCTCTTCACTCAACTTGTTGACCCGCGTGTCGGGATTCACGCTGCTGGCGGCGAGGATCTTCGCCGCGGTCGAATTCCCGATCCCGTAGATATACGTCAGGCCGATGACGACCCGTTTATCCTTGGGCAGGTCAACTCCAGCGATACGTGCCAAAACGCCTCCTCAAGAGCCCATTGATCCCGGCACAGCGGCCGCGGACCCGGGCCCGACTCCGCTCTTATTACCCTTGGCGCTGCTTGTGCCGCGGGTTGGAACAGATAACCCGCACGACGCCGCGGCGTCGGATGATTTTGCACTTCGCGCAACGCACTTTGATTGAAGATCTTACTTTCATATCACATCACCACCAGCCGGACAGGGCATCCACCCGGCCCATTCGTCATTTGTACCGGTACACGATCCGTCCACGCGACAAATCGTACGGTGACAACTCGAGCGTCACCCGGTCACCCGGCAGGATCTTAATATAATGCATCCGCATCTTGCCCGAGATATGGGCCAGTACTTTGTGCCCATTCTCCAGCTCCACCTTAAACATCGCATTCGGCAGGGGCTCGATCACCTTGCCCTCAACCGTTATCGCCTGTTCCTTCGCCACCCTCAGACACCCCCAGCGGAGGTGGTCGTCAGGATGCGTGGTCCCTCCGTCGTAATCGCGACGGTGTGCTCAAAGTGCGCCGACAGCGATCCATCGGTGGTACGCACCGTCCACTTGTCGGCGTCGAACTTCACCTTGTGTCCGCCGGCGTTGATCATCGGTTCGATCGCCAGAACCATTCCCGCCGCCAGCCGGGGTCCGGTATGCGGCTCCCCGTAGTTGGGAATCTGGGGTTCCTCGTGCATCCGGCGCCCGATACCATGGCCGACCAGATCGCGTACCACAGAATACCCCTGACTCTCCGCATATGTTTGCACCGCCGACGAAATATCTCCGAGATAATGCGACGCCCGCGCCTGCACAATCGCACGATTGAGAGCTTCCCGCGTCGCCGCCAGGAGTCGTTGCGCCTCCTCATCGATCTCACCGATCGGGATGGTACGGGCCGAATCCCCATACCAACCGTCGCGCAGGACCCCGACGTCGATCGATACGATCTGCCCGTCCTGCAACTGCCGCTCCCCGGGGATCCCGTGCACCACTTCATCGTCGATCGATACACACAGGGTCGCCGGATAATCCTGGTATCCCTTGAACGCCGGTTCGGCGCCGTGATCGCGGATGAACTCTTCGGCGATACCGTCGAGCGCCCTCGTGGTCAGCCCGGCCCGGGCCTCCTTCTCAACGAGATCAAGCGTCCGGGCAACGAGTTCCCCCGCGAGACACATCTGCTCGACCTGGTCAGGAGTCTTCACCACAATCATTCGTTCCCCAGCGCCTTGAGAGCATCGAAAACGTCGTCAATCGACTGTTCGCCGTTCAGCTCGGCGAGAAGGCTGCGCCGGCGGTAGTGGTCAATGAGGGGAGCTGTCTGCGCGCGGTAGACCTCCAGCCGTCGCCGGATGACTTCATCGGTATCATCGGCGCGTCCCTCCGCCTGGGCCCGTCCGGCCAGTCGGCGGGTGATTTCCTCGTCACTCACATCGACCAAGACCACGCGGTCGAGCGACTGGCCCAGTTCGGCCAGCAGCCGGTCGAGTCCCTCGGCCTGCGGCTCGGTCCGCGGGAAGCCATCGAGGATGTAGCCGCCGCCGTTGCCGAGCACGCTCAGGCGTCCACGGATCATGTCGAGGATGAGCTGGTCTGGAACCAGTTCCCCGCGATCCATATACGCCTGGGCGGCCTGCCCCAGCGACGTTCCGGCCCGGACCTCGGCGCGCAGAATGTCACCCGTTGACAGGTGCTCCGCACCGAACGTCTCCGCCAGCTTGCCGGCCTGCGTTCCCTTGCCCGACCCGGGCGGTCCCAGTAA
>DATKYL010000184.1:0-4965 GCA_035528515.1 Acidobacteriota bacterium
AGGAGAGAGCTACCCCGCCACGGCCGTATCTGTCGGTCCGATGCGCGTTCCATGTTGCCAGAAACTGGTCGGTGATCCCCCAGCCGAGAACGATATCCTGCGAGGGACAGCAACACGCGCCCTTGTCGGGGTCCTTATATCCGGAACCGGCGGGGAAATCCTGCTCGAAATCGACCTCCGTGATCCCCACTCCGAACCCGACGACGAAGCCTTTGCGATTGTCGTCGAAAGCCAGTGCCGGGACCGCTGTCAGGGCGACCAATGTTACCGCCAGAGTCCATCTCCACACGCTGCGCCTCCCTCGGGAATAGTGGGGTGCTGCTACAATACGATAGGGAGAATAGCCCGGAGGGCGGAGTTGTGCAAGCGCAATGCGCGGGCGATGCGCGGGCGATGCGCGGGATTTCGGCCTGTTCGGGGTTTGAGACAGGCATCGCGGGGCGACCGATCGGCGACAAGAGAGGGTGTGATCAGAGAACGCCGCACCCTCATCCGTCAAGTAGTGGCGCGGGCCAACTATTCCAGATCACCGACCGTGGTCATAACGCAATTCTCGGTATCGAAATATGTCTGCGCGACACGCCGCACGTCCTCGACCGTCACCGCCTGCACCAGGTCGGCGGTGCGGTCATCGTAGTCGTACCCGCGTCCGAGATATTCGCTGAGCGCCATATAGTAGGCCTGATTCACACGCGACAGGCGGCGGGTCAACGATGATCCCCACAACGTGTTCTGTGCGATTTCGAGTTCCTCGGCGGTCACCGGTTCCTCACGGAGGCGCGCAATCTCGCCGGCGATCCCGTTGCGTGCCTCGACAAAGTTGTCCTTGCCGGTTCCCATCGTGCTCATCTGCCAGCCGAAGTCACGATCGAAGCAGAACGAAGCGCCGACCGAATACGCCAACCCCCGCTGCTCGCGCAGTTCGGCGGCGAGACGTCTCGATAGTATCTCGTTGGCGACCATGATCGCCGGAGCATCGGGATGCGACGCGCCCGGCAGGAGCCCGCCGCGATAGATGTATATCTGCTCCTTGTCCATCGGCTCGTGCGCGGTCTGCATCCCCACCGGCGGCGACGGCGGGACAATCAGGTCGCCGCTCGGCGGCGTTCCGGCCGGGAGACGTCCGAAAGTCGCGTCAAGGATCGCGAACGCGTCGTCGGTGTTAAGATTGGTTACACAGGTCAGGATCATATTCTCGGGGGCGTACAAGGTCGCGCGGTGGTTCAGCAGATCGTCGCGTGTGAACTGTGCCACCGTCCGTTGCGAACCCATCACCGGCTGCGCGTAGGGGCCGTCGCCGAAAAGCGCATGGTGGAACAACGCCCGACAGGCCTGGTAAGTCGACCCGCTCGCCATCCCCAAGAGGCCCATCACCTGCCGGCGCGTCTTCTCGATTTCGTCGTCCGGGAAATTCGCGTGACCGACGAGATCGGCCAGCAACTCCGCCCCGTCGCGGGCAAACTCGTCGATGGTCGCGAATTTGATGAACGTGTACTGCGGCGTGGTGTAGCGGTCGTCGTACGGAATATACGGATTGTCATTCGTGGTGAGGTCGGCGCCGATCGCCGCGAGATCACGGCTGATCCGGTCGGCATCACGC
This sequence comes from Acidobacteriota bacterium, assembly GCA_035528515.1. Lineage (GTDB taxonomy): Bacteria > Zixibacteria > MSB-5A5 > WJJR01 > WJJR01 > DATKYL01. The sequence continues at coordinate 1,601 of DATKYL010000184.1, forward strand.
GATTCGGTCCCGGCGACCAGCATCCGATTGACAAAATCGGAAATCCCCGCCTTGCCCGACGGTTCGGTCGCCGCGCGATTCTTCCCGAGTATCGCGATCGCGAAAACGCGTGAATCGGGATTGCTCTTGACGGTGGCCGGAAGCCGGTTGGACAAAATCCGCTGCGCGTACAACGTCCGCGACATGGGGTACGCGATGCTTTCCTCTTCAATCTCCGGCTTCGGCGTTACAATAGTGGCGACATAATCATCCGACGTCAGATGACGCGCCGCCGCTTCGGTCATCTGCGCCATCGTGACCTGGGACAGACGGTCCGGGAGTTCTTCCACGAATTCATGACCGGCTACGACCAGCGTCGGTCCCCGCATGATGGCATAGAAATGCAGCCGCTCCCGCAGGAACAACTCCTCGACTTTCAGACGGGTCGCGATGTTCTCAACGTCGGCCGGGAGAATGTCCGTTTGCGGCAGCGACCGCAAAGCGGTCTCGACGGCTGCGATGACGGCGTCGACATGCGCGGGATTATCCGTGGTTACCGCAATGTCGAGCGCGGTGAACTCTTCCTGCGTCTCCAGTGAAACCGAGACCTCGGATGCCAACGGGTCGTCGCCCTCGGTCAGACTCTCATAAAGCGGCGAGAGGGCTCGGTCATTGAGGACTTCGGACCACAGGAGCAACGGGAGATAGTCCCGGTCGTCCGCGGTCGGCAGGCGACGGTGGATGTTGATCTTCGTCTCGCCGATGTCGGCCGTCGCCCGCTTGATCGTCCGACCCCGCACCGGCGGCACGCGGATTTCCGCCCGGGGTGGAATCGGACGCGCCGGGTTTTGTCCGAAGGTGGCGTCGAGCAGATCGCGCATCGCCTCGGTCTCGAAATCACCGATCGCCAGCAGAATCATGTTGTTCGGCTGGTAATAGGTCCGGTAGTACTCCAGCACCTGCTCCCGCGGGATGGTGGCGATCAGGTTCTCGTAGCCGAGGACCGGCCGGGCGTACGGACTCCCGTGGTAGGCCCAGCGTGCGTAGAGTTCCTCGGCCACCGAGTTCGGGTTGTCGGCGTCCTTGTGGATCTCCTCGATGACGATGCCACGCTCTTTGGGGAAACGGTCTTCGGGGAGAATCGAGTGGAAAAGCATGTCCTGCTGGATGTCGAGCGCCTCGGCGACGTGGATCGACGGCACCAGCGACATGTAGGCGGTCAGTTCCTTGCGGGTGAAGGCGTTGATGTAGCCGCCCAGGTTTTTGATCCCGTCCGCGATGTCCTCCTGCGTCCGCCGTGCGGTCCCGTTGAACAGCAGGTGCTCGAGGAAATGTGTCACGCCGTTGTTGAAATCGGTCTCATACTTCGCGCCCGAGCGCACAAAGACGACCGAGGCGATCATCGGGCTGGAGTGATTCTCTTTGAGGATCACCTCCATGCCGTTGGCCATCTTGTAGACGGTCGCCGGAGCGCCGAGAGCCTCCGTTTCCACCTGCGCCGCGGCGGGAACGGCCGCGGCCGCCAGCCAGCATGAGATCAGAACCACTGCCACCCACACCGGGCGGGCATTTCCGGGGTCTCGGTATCGTCGCACAACTCCTCCTTAAGTCCGAACGTCGGTTGCCGGCGGAATATAGGGTGCCGGGCGGATAGGGCCAAACGGCACCGGCGGCATAATGCGGACATGTGTACTCCGCTTACAGGTTGATGGGTCCAGTGAGCGACAGGGGCTGGTCCCGTGTGGCAATCGGGGTGGCTGCAGGCATGGCACGAACCGTGAAGGGCTCTTTTCGACCGGGGCGTGTCGATATGGCATTGAGGGGGGAGGGTCGTCTGCCGATCCTTAAGGACGGTTGCCCGCATCGACGTGGATGGGCTATCATGCTGTGTGCAAACCGGTTGGAGGGTCTCTTGTCGTACCCGGCGGGGTCGTTGCACGCCCGATAATCATTTGACAACGACGTGGGGCATGATATATTGGCCGTCTGTCTTTCGGGCCCGAAATACGCGATGGTGCGGCGGGCCCAGAACTTGATGAGGGATTGATCGCAATGGAACGTGGCCAAGGCTGGAAAATCGGCCTGATCGTCTTTCTCTTTTTGGGATCGGCTTGGTATCTCTACCCGACGGTGCGTCTGCTCGTCATGAGCGACGCCGAGAAGGCACAGTACCAGCAGACCGACCCGAAAGGGTGGGTGCAACTCCAGAAGAAGGCGATGAAGCTGGGGCTCGACCTTAAGGGCGGCATGCGTGTCGTTCTCGAAGTCGATAAGTCAGGACTGAATCCCGATGAGGCCAAGGACGCGGTCGAGCGCGCCAAGGAGATTCTCCGCAACCGCGTCGACCAGTTGGGGGTTGCCGAACCGCTGATTCAGAAGCAGGGCGACGATCGAATCGTAGTCGAGCTGCCCGGCATCTCCGACGTGCAGCGGGCCCGGGAACTCATCGGCAAGACGGCACTCCTGGAATTTCGCCTCCTCGAGTCCGCCGAGCAGACGCAGTTGCTCCTGGACCGGATCGACCGTGTCCTGGAAGGCATCGCCGGGCTCGACACCACCGTCACCGCAGCCGATACGGCTGCGGGCGACGAGCCGGCCGACGTGATCGATGAGTTGTTCAGTGAGGAGGCAGAAACCCCGGCTGACAGTGTGACGGACACCGCGCTTGCGGCTGTGGAACCGCCGCCGGATTCACCCGCCGCCGCCGGTGTCTCGGATCTTCCGTCGGGCATTCCCACCGAGAAACCGCTGACGACTCTTCTGGAGCCGGCGAATTCCGGTCCCGGCTGGATGGTGGTGACGGAGGAAGTACCGCTGGTCAACCTGCTTCTGGCGCGCGCGGAAGTCGCCCCGATTATCCCGCCCGATGTCGTGTTTGCCTGGGGGACGCGGCCCGAATTCCTCGGCAGCCTGGAGATGCAGCACCTGTATTTGGTCAAGAAGCACACCGAGATGACGGGCGAGCATCTGATCGACGCGCGCCCGTCATTCGATCAGTTCCGCAAACCGATCGTGAACTTTGAGTTGACCCGGGAGGGTGGGCGGATCTTCGCACGCCTGACCGGTGCCAACATCAACAAGCCGCTGGCCATCGTACTCGACGGACGTGTCGAGTCGGCGCCCAACATCGAATCGCGAATCCGTGACCGCGGCCAGATCACGATGGGCACGGGTTCCACCTACGAAGAAGGGCAGGATCTGGCGATCGTGCTGCGTGCCGGCGCGCTGCCGGCGCCGGTTAACATCGTCGAGAACAACGTGGTGGGGCCGTCCCTCGGACACGACTCGATCCGCCGGGGCCTGATGGCGACTTTGATCGGGGGCCTGGCGGTCATTCTCATCATGCTGGTGTACTACCAGCTTTCCGGCCTGATCGCCAACTTCGC
>DATKYL010000185.1:0-7158 GCA_035528515.1 Acidobacteriota bacterium
GAGGTACGGCCTCATGGAGCTTTGGATGTGCGCCGACTCGTTGCGTTCCAGCCCGCCGACCACTTCACGGAGCGGCCAGACGGCTTTGCGCATGTTGATGAGTTGCCGCTTTAAGGCGTGGGTCTTTTCGAGCTTCTCGGGTGTGGGATTGGCGACGAGTTCATCCTCTAAGACCTCGATCTCCTCACCGATCGTTTCCAGGACCACGAAGTAGTGATCGACGACGGCATCGAGGAGGGTGTAGGCCAGGTAGTCGGCTCCCATGAATCGGACGCGCGGCACCGTCTTCCTGAGGCGCTCGCGCACGGGGGCGAACACGTCACCTTCCTTCTCCTGAAATGAGATGATCGTGCGGCCGCCGAAGAGCACACTGACCTGTTCCGATTCCACGTCCCCGTTGCCTTCCGCGAAATACAGCATCTTCAGGACGACAAAGACATACTTGTCGGTTTCCTCGAGCTTGGGACGGTGACTGGTGTTGATAATGTCCTCGAGCACCAGCGGATGTACGTCGAAGTGTTTCCCCAGGGCCTCGATCACGGTGACGTCGTGAATGCCGTTAATGTTGATCCAGGTGATCGTCGGTGTGTCGCGGAAAGGCAGGCAGTCCTCGATCTTCTCCGTGTGTCTCTCGGTGAGGTTCTCGGCATCGTAGTCGATGATGTCAATGGTGAGCTTCTCGACCTTCTGCTCACCGACATAGAGAAGCGCTCCCGGTTTCAGGCCGATCTTCCGGGCCATCTTCGATTTCTTCCGGTGCATCAGGCCTCCTCCTCCTCGACATGCGGACCTTGACCGACTCACCGTATGACGGCGCGCCGCCCCCGTCAAGAGTCAATCGTCGGTTCTCTCTGTCGGCTCTACCGCGGCAACTGACGGCAGGGCGCGCTCGGGAGCCCGGACCGGCGCCCTCCGTATGCCATTGCGGGCAAGAACGTTAGAGCGCGCCGCCGATCGGTCCTCGCGGGAATCGCATGAGGTCCGATCTGAACGAACCACATGCGGCCGGCTCCGGCCTGTGCCATCGCATCGGTGGGACGATTCCATTTGGAGGGGTCGTCACATCGTCTCTAACTTCGAGCGGGGGCTGACATCAGGGAGGAGTTGTCGTATGGCCATCAAGTCGGATCGTTGGATCAAGGAATGGGCCACCAAGCATCGCATGATCGAGCCGTTCGCCGACCGTCAGGTGCGGGACGGTGTGATTTCGTTCGGCGTCTCCTCGTACGGGTATGACATGCGGGTGGCGGATGAGTTCAAGGTGTTCACCAACGTCCACACCAGCGTGGTCGATCCCAAAAATTTCGATCCCGCGGCATTCGTCGCAATCCAGTCGGAGATCTGTACGATCCCGCCCAACTCGTTCGCGCTGGCGCGTTCAATCGAATATTTCCGGATCCCGCGGCAGATTCTCACGATCTGTGTGGGGAAATCGACCTACGCCCGCTGCGGGATCATCGTCAATGTGACTCCCTTCGAACCGGAGTGGGAGGGATTCGTCACGCTCGAGATTTCGAACACGACCCCGCTCCCGGCGCGGGTGTACGCGAACGAGGGGATCGCCCAGGTTCTCTTTTTTGAATCGGACGACGTTTGCGAGATTTCCTACGCCGACAAGAAGGGGAAATACCAGGCGCAGCAGGGGATCGCGGCGCCGCGGCTGTGAACCGACGGCGAATCGCGACAAACAGGGGAAGGGACAATGCGGCGAACTCGGATTCACTTCCGAACGGCTGTTGTGATCTTGCTTCTGGGAGTTGTGGTTGCGGGCTGTGCGCTCAGGTTGGATCGGTTGTTCGCGGATGTTAAGAAGGAAAGACGTGCGGGGAATTTCGCACGTGCGGATCAACTGCTTCGTAAGGAGATAGCGGCCGAAGAAGAGAAGCTCGAGACAGACTCGCTCCTGCTTGCCAAGCTCAGGCATGAACTCGCGGTCACGCATTTCGAGGCGGGCGATCTGATACTGGCGAAGGTCGAGGCTGAGGCGGCCATGGAGATTCGCCGGCTTGTCCATCCCGGCTACGTTAATGCCGAGAACCTGATCACGCTTGGCAGAATTCATGAGCGGCTTGGGGAGATGGAAGCAGCGGAGCACTACTTTCGCAGTGCTGTGGAGGTCTACGAAATCCTTCTGCCTGATGACATCCCGGTCGTGGAAAAGCATGGACTCATCTACCCTCGGTCAAAGGGGTTTGAGAAACTGGCACGCGCTCACATCGGTCTGACACGTCTGGCGGATGCCCTTGAGTACTATCACCGCGCACTCGTCACGGTGGGCGACCACGCGGAGGCGCTGCGCGTGAGCAACCGCCGGGTTGAAGTGTGTACGCTCGTGCCGATGAGGGATGATCTCCCTGTGATCTTTGCCTTGAGTGATCGGGCCAGGGATAATCTCGCGTTGGGTGATACCAGTGCCGCGTCCGGCGATCTTGAACACGGTGAAGGCTTGTTCTTCACCGATCCTGAAGAATCATCGTCAAGGCGACTCTACGCGTCGTTGATTCTGGCGTCCGGATGGTTGAGTGTCGAGAGGGAGGACAGGGCGGAGGCGTGCGTCTACGATGCCATAAAGGAAGTCGGGGGGAGGTTGCGCGCGGAGGACTGGAAGGTCGTCGATTCCGTCGCTGTCTGCTACGGAGCAGGACTCCGGGGGCGCGGTCTCGACGCGCAAGCCGACAGCCTCAGGCAGCGGCTTGAACCGCTGCAGCCGAAATCCAGGAGATGACTGTCCAGCCCCCCGGCTCGTTCGGGTCACTCAATCGTCTTCCCGGTCGCCCTCCGTTTCCCGTTCGCCGACAGCCACCCAGCCTTCACTGACGAGCCACTGGACCGCTTCACTGCGATTCTCACTGAAGACCAGAAACGACACCTCGTCCTTCTCCTTGAACTCGGTGGTTTCGTCTGCCAGCCGCGTGCTGCGGTTACGCCTCATCACAAGGGGTAGGAGCAATCCGGTCATCGTTTCCGGCAGTGAACGATCGTCGGGCCAGCGTCTCTCTTCCATACGGGTGCGCCGCCAGCGCTCGACTTTGGCGAGACCGCGCCGCAGGCGCACCGACCAGAGATCCACATCGCAATCGCACCCGAAAAGGACGTGTCCGCCCGTCTCGTGAATCATTTCGCTGGTGACATGACCGCCGACGATGGAGTATACCTGCGGCACTTTGAATTCCTCACGTGCACGCCGGATAAACAGTTGATTCACCTCTTCATTGCCGGTCAGTCCGACCGCGACGGCGATGCTGTCGAGCGCGGCCCGCTGCAGGGTGCGTTCCTCCAGCGCGTTGCCGTAGACCACCCGGAATCCTCCCGCCTGTGCGTCCTTGACCGCGTCGGCGTTCGCATCGAGAAGTAACACATCCTCGCCGAAGGCCTTCAGCGCGCGCGCCATGGCGCGGCCGAGTTCGTGGGCGCCGAGAATGGCGAACCCCGCGTGCGCTTTGCGCCGGACGCGCAATAGCGAGGCGACTGGTCCGCCGGTCAGCCCTTGGACCAGCACGGTGACCGCAATCACCATGAAGGTCATGGCCCGCAGCGCCTCGCCGCCCGCGATCCCGGCGGCGGCCAGACGGTCGGCGAAGAACGAGGCGATGGCGGCGGCGACGATGCCTCGCGGCGCCAGCCAGGCGAGAAAGGCGCGTTCCCGCATCCCCAGGCTTGACCCCAGAGTGCTCACCATGACGTTGAGCGGTCGAACAGCGAACATCAGCACCCCGACGGTAACAAGTCCCGGCACACCGAGCGGACGGGCGTCGGCGTAACGTACGTCGGCGGCCAGAAGCACAAAGAGCATGCCGATGAACATCACCGTCAGTTGCTCCTTGAACTCCATCAAGTCGCGTAGCGCGCGGGTGCGAATGTTACCCACCACCAGACCGGCAATGGTGACCGCGACGATGCCGCTTTCTGACTGGAGGGCGTCGCTGACGTGGAACAGGGCCAGCACCAACGATAGCGTGAGGACGTTTTCGAGACCCTCGGGAACGAGATTCCGCGGTCGCAAAAGGAGCGCGATCACGAATCCACCGACCGCACCGACGGCGGCACCGACCACGAGTTTCAGGGTGATGCCGTACAGACCCGTCAGGAATGATGTCGCGCCCGGCTGCAGGACCGCTTCAAGCGCAACCACCGCGATGAGAGCGCCGATCGGATCGATCAGTACACCTTCGGCCTCGAGAATTGTCTGCAGATTACGATTCAGTCGGATCCGCCGCACCAGCGGCGAAATCACGGTGGGGCCGGTAACGATGACCAGCGTCCCGAACAGAACGGCGAGTTCCCAGGTGAAACCGAGGATATAGTGTGCTGCCAGCGTGCCGCCGGCGCCGGTGATTACCGCGCCCACTGTCACCAGCCGCTGGATCGTCCGTGATTCGCGCCGCAGGCGGGCGATGTTGAGATTGAGCCCGCCTTCGAACAGGATGACGGCCACCGCGAATCCGATCAGCATCCGCAACGCCGGACCCAGAGCGCCGGGGTGGATGAGGTTAAGCAGGTCGGGTCCGAGAACGACCCCCGCGCCCAGCGTGAGCACGATTCCCGGCAGACGCAGATGCCGCGCCAAAGCCTGTGCGATCAGACCGGCGGCGAGCGCCAGCGCCACGGTCAGGGCGGGATCAGAAAGGCTGCTGTGTGTCATCGCAATTGCTTCTGTTCTCAGTGAACACCTTAAGGGATACGGCGACCGCGCTCAAGACGCAATGCCCAGGTGATACCGATTGCGATGGGGATGGCGCCGATGAACGCCCAGGGGCTCGGATATTCGGCGAGCACAATCATCGCCAGCGTCGTGGCAAGCAGCGCTTCTCCGCCGAGGATCGTAGTGGCCACGGTGTGCGCCGAAAAGTCTTTGAGTGCCCGATTGTAGATCGTGTGGCCGATCACCGACGGTCCCAGGCCGGCGGCCACCATCCACATCCAGGTGGCGGATGTGAAACCGCCCAGTGGTGTGCGGATTGCCAGCGACCAGATCCCGAGCACAACCGCCGCTGTTGAATAGGAAATGAGAACATATCCCATGGTCGATACCGTACGGCGGACCTGACGCCCGACCACCAGATACGCTGCCGCGGCGATGGCACCGATCAGCGCCAGCGCATCCCCATGCCAGCCGCCGGCCTCGGGATTGCCGCCGGAGATGGTTAGCACCCCGACCAGGGCGAGGCCGATGGCGGCAAATGCCTTGGGCGATATTCCCTCGCGCAGATAGGCCATGCCGAAAAGGGCAGCCCAGATCGGCTGCGTTGAAACTACGATCACCGAATTGGCAACCGAGGTGTAGTCGAGCGAGGCGATCCAACTGGCGAAGTGAACGGCCAGGAAGAGGCCCGAAACGATCGAACGCACCAATGACGCGCGGTCGATTCCCACCAGATCTCGTCGGCCACGCAACAGGACAATGATCCCGATAGCCACCGCCGCGACCACCATACGGTAAAACGCGACTGTGATCGCCGGCGCGTCAGCGAGCCGGATGAAGATCGACGCCGGACCCACGGCGAAGACGCCGAAGATCAACAGGGCGACGGAGGTACGCTGGTGGGTCGGCTGGGTCATGGAACCCAATATGCCATATTGGGTTGGGCGGGGAACTTGATTTTCTTTGTTCTGCCGGCGGGGCAGGTGACTGAAAGCCGGGAATATCTCCCCGGCTCGTGCGTAATTGCAGTGAAGAGGCCCGGGACAGCATCTGCGATCGGGACGGCAGGGTCACCTGATGTGTCGCAACGGCTTGAGTGATTGCGATAGGCGCGCGATCCGAAATGGCATGCCGGGAGGTGGCAAATGAAGGCGTCGAAACGTGTTGGCGTAACAGCGATTGCCTTGGCGATCGCACTATTCCTGACTCACTGCACCGAGGAGCGTTGCCCGGTCAGTCAACTGCCGACCGACTCGGTGGAAGTCCAGGGCACAGTCTACGCATGGAGGTGTAGTGTCGGCGATTGGAACAACCCCTTCGATCCGGAATTGTCTCGGTTCAGCGTCAACACAGGAGAAGCCGCAACGGTGACCTTTATCCGCGACGACGGTTTCACGAGCGTCGTGGAGACCGACGATTCATCCGATTTCAATCTGCGCCTGAGTGCAGGGGCTCATAAGGTCGTCGTTGAAACGGGATACTCATTCCCGCCGGATACATTCTACAACATCCAACTGCAACCGGGAGATACGACGCTGGTATTCGATGTCGTGTACTGTGCTCTTGATCCTCTGAACATTACGTTCGTCTTCAGCTACCCGCCGCAGCTCGACACGATGGGTATGGCAGCGGAGTGGGAGGTACTCAATCGGCTGAATCAGTATACCTATCGGTTCGGCGGCGGCCATCCGCTCCTCGACATTACGGATGTCGAATCGCCCGAGCCCTTCCACCGCGTGACGGGAGCCCACTTCTCGTACTATGATCTTCCCGTCTATCGGCATCACCCCATCTACGGCACTCCCTTCAACGTTTGCGAAGCATACGAGCTTATCCAGGGGGTGATTGATGAGGACACGACGGGGCTCGTTCCCGACCACCTGTATGTCTATCCCACCGGGAACTACATGTGTAAACATAACACATCCGCGCCGCGCGGCGTGCCACCGACGTCGGACGGCGCGTCCCGATTGCCGTAGCGACATATTGACCATGTCAGGCTGGATTGGACGGGGAATCTGGTTTTGCCACCACCGCCGGCGGGAGGGTGGTGATCGAGAGCCGGAATGACGTTCCTCCTCGAGTGACGTAGTACTGAACAGGCCGGAAACAGAATTCCGGGAGGTGGCAGATGAAGGCGTCGAAGTGTGTTATGGCGACTGCCGCGGCGCTGGCGGCCGCACTATTCCTGACTCACTGCACTGAGGAGCGTTGCCCGGTCAGTCAACTGCCGACCGACTCGGTGCACATCCTGGGCACCGTCTATGCGTGGAGGTGCGGTGTCGGCGACTGGTTCAACAATCCCCTCGATCCGGAATTGTCTCGCTTCAGTGTCAACACGGGAGAAGCCGCAACGGTAACCTTCATCCGCGACAATGGCTTTACGAGCATCGTGGAAACCGACGACTCATCCAACTACAGTCTGCGCCTGAGCGCGGGAGCGCACAAGGTCATTGTTGAAACGGGATACACGTTCCCGCCGGACACATTCTATAACGTTCAGCTGGAGCCCGGCG
>DATKYL010000186.1:0-6585 GCA_035528515.1 Acidobacteriota bacterium
ATAGGCCAGACGGGTGATATGACGGCAGACCGGCGCTTCCCGCTTGGGCGGCTTGTCACCTTTTTCGGGTTTCTCCTCCTCACCGGGAATCGGATCGTTGGCACGGAAGGCGCAGACGATGGTCTGTGAATCGGGCGAGAACGAGATCGAGGTGAAGGTCCCGTCCTTTTCGACCAGCGGCTTGGCCTCCCCGCCACCGGTCGGCAGGAGGTGGATGCCGGGGTAGTCGCCCCGTTTCGACGTGAAGGCGATCCAGCGGCCGTCGGGCGAGAAGACCGGCGATCCGTCGTTGCGATCGCCGAAGGTCAACTGCTCGCAATCGCCGCCGTCCGCGGCGCAGCGCCAGAGATGGGATTCGTATTTCTTCCGGTCCTCCGCAACCGTCTCCACCAGAAAGCAGACCGACTCCTCATCGGGGGAAAGGGCTACGGAACGGAGAAACTTGATCCGGGTCAGGTCATCAATCGACACCGGTCGTTTGCGCAAACGTTTGGGGGGCACAGCACTCCTCCGTGTTAGGCGGTCGATGCGAAGCGGCAGGTTTCCCACTGACACCGGAGCCGCGGGGGCCCTGACGCTGTCCGACAGCAGGAACATAGGCCGGGTTGGCGGACGAAAACAGGCCTATCGAGCCCACGGTCGCGGGGGACCCAAATTCCGGTGCCCGTTTGGAGCATATTGGGGTATCATAGTGGGGCCTCGTCTCGCCCCTGCTGACGGGGCCGGCGCGCAAAACGTGACTCAGGAAGGTTGGATTCCAGGCACGATTCCCCTCACCAATCGGTTGCCCGCCAAGTGATTTCTGTCGATAAAGGAACTGTGACACCGGCTCAGATCAGCATATGATCTGACATGATCCGGCTGCATTTTGGAAGACCACCACGCGTCCAGGGAGAGGGCGGATTCAATCCGAACGAACACCTTCGGTTCACCCAACAGTAAGGGAGAATGGGAATGAGAGTCAGTCGCGTAGTCCTGATATGTGTCGCCCTGACCGGCATTCTGCTGGTGGCGGCGCCGGGATCCCGGGTTCAGGCCGGGATGATCGATCCCGGTCTGGAGGAGCGTCTCCAGGCGGCGGGTGCGGACGATTTCCTGTACGTGATAATCCGCCCGGGGGGCACGGTCATGGGAGCGGCGCTGAAACGCCGACTGGCGGCAGAGTACGCGACCCGGGCGGCGCGTCACACCGCCGCCGTGCAGACCCTGCAGGCCGCCGCCGCCGCCGCGCAGCCACCGATTCTCGAGGCGCTGAACTCCGACTATTTCCGTGATCGCGTAACCGACGTCGAGAACTTCTGGATCGACAACGTTATCACCGCCCGCATGACACCCTCGGCGATCGCCGAAATCGCCGACCGGCCCGACGTCGACGAGGTCACCCTGATGCCGCCGATCGAGCTGGTGCGGCCGGTGGCGGTTCCCGATGCTACCGTTGCCCCGGCGTACACACCCGCGGCGACGCAGGGTATTGAACCCGGCCTGCGCGCGATCAAGGCTGACTCGCTATGGGCCCTCGGCATCACCGGCTCGGGGAGGCTGGTCGCCTCGATCGACACCGGCGTCGACGGCAAGCACGACTTCCTCAAGAACAGTTGGCGCGGCAACAACGGGTACTCGGTCAAGGAGAGCTGGCACGAACCGATGATGGGCGACACCGTGCCACGAACCTTCGGCAACGACGCGATCACAAAGAATCACGGGACACAGGTAGTCGGCATCATGGCGGCGGCGCACCCGATCTGGCCCGACACGCTCGGGGTTTGCCCCGACTGCCAATGGATCACCGCTGCCGCCGTGGGCATCCCCTGTCCTGGTTTGCCGTCCGAGCCGTGCGGGAACATCATAGGCGCCCTGCAATGGGTGGCCGATCCCGACGGCGATCCGCTGACCGAGACCGATGTGCCGGACGCGGTGGCGAATCCCTGGGGCATACCGCAATGGATCGACGACAACGGCTGGATCCGAATCCCCGTGGGCTGTAGCGACATCCTCTTCAACGCCATCGATAACATCGAGGCGGCGGGTGCGGCGATGCTCTTCGCCGCCGGGAACGAGGGCAACGCACCGTCGTATCCCTATATCCGCAGCCCCGCCAATCGCGCCACAACAGAAACAAATGCGTTCGCCGTGGGAATGGTGAACACCAACGTCGACATTGAGAATCCACCGGTCGACGCCTTGTCCTCCCGCGGGCCTTCAGACTGCGACAACATCTCGATTAAACCGGAGGTGGTGGCGCCCGGTGTCATGGTTCGTACCATCAAGGCGTTCAACGCGATCGACCCGGTCTCTTCGCCCAGCGGCTACGGCACGTCGTACTCCACGCCACATGTCGCGGCCGGCATTGCCTTGCTGCGCGAGTATAACCCGAACGCTACGGTTGACGAAATCAAGATGGCGATCCTCCAATCGGCGCGTGATCTCGGGTCAGTCGGGCCGGACAACGCCTACGGACACGGTATGCTGGATCTCCTGGCGGCGATGCGTCTGCTCCCCGAGAACGACCAACCGAATCTCTACATCAAGAGGGACTACTACGAGCGTCCGGCACCCGGGACCTCCACCGAACTGGTGCTCCTTCTCCGTTCGGCGGGAAATGTGCCGGCGACGGGGATCAGCGCAAGCCTGATCGCGGAGGATTCGCACATTACGGTTCTCAACGGCACCGCCACCTTCTTCGACGTGGGAATCGACGGCGATACCACCGGGAACTTCGATGATCCCTTCGTCCTGGCGGCGGCGGCGGATGTCATCGCCGGCGAACGCTACCCGGTACGGATTGAAATCAGCGCCGACGGCGGCTACACGCGCACCGTACGCGCCGCCGTGCAGATCGGACCCGCGCAGACGCAGGAAGTCTTCACGCACAACGCCGGCAACTTTGAAATGTCGGTTTCCGCGTACGCGATGTTCGGACTGCATACCGACGCGTTTGCGCCGCGGCCCGGAGGAATCGGATACTTCTACGCTGATGACCCGAGCCAGTCCCTCTTTGAAGGCGCGTTTCTGGTCGGGACCGACGTTGACCACATCTCGGACAACGCCCGCAACGTCGATGTCCTCCCGGACATCGACTTCTGGAATGATCCCGGCGGCCTGCTGGAAGTCCAGGAACCCAGTGCGCGTCACACCGAAGAGACGCGCGCGGCGTTCTCCGACGCCCTCGCCGAGAATCCTCTGGGCTTGTTTATCGAGCAGCGGACTTGGGTGGACGCCGACCCCGACCGTGACGACTACCTGGTCATCGAATACACGATTCATAACCGCTCGGGAAGTCGCCTGACCGGCCTGCGCGCCGGCATGTTCTTCGATTGGGATTTCCCCTACAGCGGCGCCGTCGCCACCCGCGACGCGGGCGGATTTGAACCATCGGAAAAAGTGGGCTGGATGCATCATCGCGACGAGCAGCGCTTCCGCGGCCTGACGGTGCTCAATCCGATGGGCGTCACGTCGTACCGCTACTACGACAACATCGACGAGCTGTTCGATACCGATGGTTACTCGAATGCCGACAAATGGCGCGGCCTCTACGAGGGATTCATACAAACGTCGCCGCTGCTGGAGGGCGACGGTTCGCACATCATCGCCACCGGCCCGTTTACGGTCGACGCCGACTCGGCTGTCACGGTGGCCTTCGCCGTCATCGGCGCCGTCAGCTTCAGCGATATGCTGACGTCAGCCGAGCAGGCACGCACCGATTACAATGCCGGCAAGTTCACCGTCTCGCCCGGAGCCCTTCAGTTCAAGGCGTACGTCGACGGACCCGATCCCGATCCCCAGGAGATCCGGCTGTCCAACGGGACCGACGCCTCGATGGATTTCACGGTCGACGCTTACCCGACGTGGGCCGAAGTCACGCCGACATCCGGAACAGTGAGTCCCGAGACCGAGATGACGCTCGACGTCACCGCAACGCGCGGGACACACGACGTCGGAGTCTACACGGAGAACATCGTCATCACCACGACCGATGAGGCCGAAGAGACGATGGAATATCACGTGTCCGCGTCGCTCGTCGTGACCGAGGGACAGGAGGTCGCGGCAGGTGTCAATCCGAATCCTTTCAGTCCTCCTGAGGACGTCGAAGTCGCACTGACGTTCCCTCAGCCCGGAACAGGCATAACGCAGGCAACAATCTACGATCTCGCCGGACTGGAGGTCCGCACGCTACGCAATCCCACGTCGACGTCAACCAGTGTCACATTCACGTGGAACGGCGAGACGACGGATAAGACCGTGGTGGCCAACGGCGTGTACATCTGTCACGCCGACGGCTCCGACGAGATTCTGAAGATTGTTGTCAAGAAATAGACGCTTTGCCGGCACCCCTCGCGGCCACGCCGCGGGGAAAAGGGAAAGACGCGATCGGGCCCCATGGACCTTTGGGGCCCGATCCCCTATCCGCCCGCCGCGCCGGTCCGCCCTCTCAGCGCATCCCGGGGTCACATCGTTCCTCTTGTGTTTCGAGGCCGCGCAGGTCTTATTGGGGCCTCATCGAAGGAGGAGAACGATGAACAGAACGTCAGATCGGAAAACTCGGTGGCTCGCGGTGGGTGCGGTGATCGTCCTCGTCGGTATGGCGGCAGCGCACGCGGCCGCCGTGGTCCCACCGCTCATCCCCAAGGACCTCCTGTTCGGCAACCCGGAACGCGCTCAGGCGCGCCTTTCCCCCGACGGTACGCGCATGTCGTACCTGGCGCCGAACGAGGAGGATGTGCTCAACGTCTGGGTGGGCACCATCGGCCAGAACGACGATCGCATGATCACCGCCGACACGCTGCGCGGGATCCGCATCCACTTCTGGGCCGAAGACAACAAGCACATTCTCTACATGCAGGACAAGGGTGGCGACGAGAACTGGCGTATCTACGCGGTCAATCTCGACAACGGCTCTATTCGCGACCTGACCCCGTTCGACAGCGTACAGGCCTCGCCGGTCGCACTCGATCCCAACCATCCCAACGAGCTGTTGGCCCAGATGAACAAGCGCGACATGCGGCTCATGGATCTGTACAACATCAATCTCACGACCGGCGACATGACACTGGTCGGTGAAAACCCGGGGAACATCGTGGGCTGGGTCCCCGACAACAAGTTCAAGGTGCGCGCCGCCTGGGCGGCGACGCAGGACGGCGGCTTTGAACTCCTGGTGCGTCCCACCGAAGCCGACGAATTCCATTCCCTGGTGGCATGGGGACCCGATGAAGACAGTCAGCCCTACGGTTTCACGCCCGACGGCACCAGCATGTACATCGGCGACTCCCGCGATTTCAATGTCACCCGCCTGAAAACGATCAACGTCTCTACCGGTGAAGAAGCCGTCGTCATCTACGACGAGAAGGTGGATCTGGGCAGCGTCATGATCCATCCGACCGAGTATCACGTCCAGGCGGTCTCCTTCAACTACGATCGCGAACGCTGGAAAATTCTGGACCAATCGATCGCCGCCGACATAGAGGCGATTCGGAACACATTCGACGGCGAGTTCTCGATTGTCAGCCGTGATCATGCCGACAAGACCTGGCTGGTGGCGTTCAGTTCCGACGTTAAACCGACGCGCTACTTCGCCTACGATCGTGATACGAAGGAAGCGGAATTCCTCTTCACGGCGCGTCCGAAACTGGACGAGTACACGCTGGCCCCGATGACGTTTGCGGAAATCCCCACCCGCGACGGGCTGACATTGCCGAGTTATCTTACTCTGCCGCCCGGAGCGGAGCCGAAGAACCTTCCCATGGTTCTCAACGTCCACGGCGGTCCCTGGGCCCGCGACGCATGGGGATACAATCCGGAGGCGCAGTGGATGGCCAACCGCGGCTGGGCGGTCCTGCAGGTCAACTTCCGCGGCTCGACCGGGTTCGGGAAAGAGTTCGTCAACGCCGGCAACAAGGAGTGGGGCCGCAGAATGCAGGACGACCTGACCGACGCGGTCCAATGGGCGATCGATCAGGGTTACGCCGACCCGACTAAGGTGGCGATCTACGGCGGATCCTACGGTGGGTACGCCTGTCTCGCCGGGGCCGCGTTTACGCCCGACGTATACTGCTGCGGCGTGGATATTGTCGGTCCCTCGAACCTCCTGACTCTGATCGCTTCAATCCCACCCTACTGGGAACCGCTCCTCAAGATGTTCAATTATCGCCTTGGCGACCCGATCGCCGATGAGGAGATGCTCAAGGAGCGCTCCCCGTTGTTCTCGGCCGACAAGATCAGAATCCCGTTGTTGATCGGCCAGGGCGCGAATGACCCGCGCGTCAAACAGGCGGAGGCCGAACAGATTGTCGCGGCGCTCAAGGCCAACGAGCAGTATGTCGAGTATGTCGTCTATCCGGATGAAGGCCACGGTTTCGCCCGTCCGGAGAACCGTCTCGATTTCTACGGTCGCTCGGAGAATTTCCTGCAGAAGTACCTCGGGGGGCGCGTGGAGAAGTAGGACTCGAACCGAAAACGTATCGATATCCGGGAAACCGGCCGGCTGTGGGGCACAGCCGGCCGGTTTCTCTGTGAGCCTGTCTCGGACCGGCTCGGGAGGCGCATGAATTCGGCAGTGTCTCCGAGATTCCTTTTCTCGGAAGCCGGCGT
>DATKYL010000187.1:0-3907 GCA_035528515.1 Acidobacteriota bacterium
ACGTGATCGGCTTCTCCTCCGGATCTGGGAGGAGAGATTATGGTCTCTCGGCCGTCCTGATCCCGCCGAATTGGAGCGATACTTCGATCTCGATCCCGATCTGACCGCCGCCCGCGATCTGCTGGAGGTGCCCGAACGGTACCGGGATCTGGCCGTGCCTCGCCCGCCCGTTCCCACCCCACTCGGCTGGCAACTCCGCGCCGAGGACAGCGGAGAACGTTAGCGCTTGGAGCAGAGCCGGGGCTTCTCCAACTGACGGGCGGGGAACAGATAGTGGCGTTTTCGACGACACTGACGTTGCGGTATATGCCACCCAGGAGAAACAATCCGTTGATTCCAAATCGTCAAGCCGCCAATTTGTGCGGCATGTGTGGTGATCTCCGGTCTGTGATGAAGTCGCGGCGGAACCGTTCCCGTCCGGTTGCCTGCTTGATCCTGGCAGCCGCCCTGCTGACAACGGTCGTGCCGGTGTCTGCCCAAAGCGAGGGTAACCCGACGTCGCCGGAGCCGGTGATCCACGAGCCGTCTCCCGCAGTCACAACGATGGCTCAGGCACCCGCCTACCTGGACGGCGTCATTGATCCCGACGCGTACCTCGTCGGTCCCGGTGATCGCCTCTCCGTGAATATCTGGGGCGAACAGCCCCAGCAGTTCCCGGTCACGATCACACCGGAGGCCTCCGTCATCATACCGACGGTCGGAGAGGTCTCTGTCCGGGGCCTGACTTTGACCGCCGTTAAGGCGGTGGTCGCCAGACGTCTTCAGGAGTTGTATCCCGACGCTGCGCCATCGGTCACCCTCACGGAGGTGCGACGGTTTCGCGTGACGGTGACGGGAGCGGTTAATAGTCCCGGTTTGCACGTCGTGACGGCGAATACCCGTGCCGCGGAAGCGCTTCGTCTGGCCGGTTTGCGGGAGCGCGCATGTCGCCGGGGAATTCGTCTCGAGCGTGCGGGCACGGATCTTTTCGTGGATCTCGACCAGTATGAGCGGTTGGGGCGTCGCTCCGCCAATCCGTATCTGGCGGAGGGAGATGTCCTGCACGTTCCGACGCAGACCGATTGGGAAAGCATCGATATCTCCGGCGCGGTCAACGCCGCCGGTCGATTCGACCACGTCCCGGGAGATCGGGTGGGTGATCTATTGGACCTCGCGTTTGGCCTGTCGCCCGATGCCGATACGTCTCGTCTCGAGTTGTGGCGGTTCGATCCGGGTTCCGACAGTGCCCATCAGGTCGCGTGGCCTGCCGGCTCGAGTTACAGTGCTTGGCGCCAAGTGACGTTGGTGCCCGACGATCGACTGATTGTCCGCGCCCAGCGCGGCTACCGCCCGAGACAAGCGGTCACCCTGACCGGCGAAGTGGTGCGGCCGGGACGCGATGTTTTGGTCGGGGATAGCATCTTCCTGCGCGATGTGATCGATTCGGCGGGCGGATTTACGCTCGAGGCCGATCTGCGTCACTCCTACATTCAACGGGGCGGGACCGCCTTTCGCCTCGCGGAAAGCCGAAACCGTATCGATCTCATCCCGGATGAGTTGCGGACACGTGCGGAGAATGATCTGATCCTTGCGGATGCGCTGTCTGTCGACGGCCGTGTCGTTACCGATTTTGTCGCCCTCTTCGAGCGCGGCGATGAGGACTTCAACGTCGCGCTGATCGACGGCGATCTGGTCTTCGTCCCCAGATACACGGCGAGTGTCAACGTTATCGGACGGGTCGTGCAGCCCGGCCTGGTTGCTTTCAGACCGGGGGCGTCCTTGGGCTACTATCTTCAACGCGCGGGCGGCTACGCCTGGCAGGCCGATCGCGGCGGGACGTTCCTCATCAAGGGGTCCACCGGTGCCGCCGTCAAGCGACGGCGGGTGGGTTCCATCACTGCCGGGGACACAATTGTCATCCCGACCAGGCGTGCCAAGAACTGGTGGCGCGCCGTCCGGGAGACCATGGTTGTTCTCTCAAGTCTTGCCACCGTGTATCTGGTGGTCGATCAGGCGACCCAATGACCGGACCAGCCGATCCCCGATATGAGGGTGGGTCCGACACGTCCCCGACGGAGGCCGGCGGCTGGGCGCTCGTGTCCGTACTGCTGGAGAACCGACGCATTCTTTGGCGGTATCCCCTTTTGATCACCGTCGTCGTGGTCGCGATTGCGTTTCTCTTCCCGAATGTCTATCGCTCCACGGTGACGATTCTCCCCCCGGAGAGCGGTTTTCAGAGCACCTCCCAGCCGCTGGGTGGGCTGCAGAGTCTGTTCGCGGGTGATATGTCGCTGCCGATGATGGCAACCCCGTCGGATATCCTGGCGGCCGTGCTGACCTCGCGCACGGTACGGGACTCGGTTGTCACCCGGTTGAATCTCGCGGAGCGCTGGGACAAGACGCCGTCTCAGGCGGCCAGTCAGCTGGGTGCGGCGACGATGGTCAACGTCGACGACACCGGTATTCTCCACGTCTCCGTGACTGAGAACAGTCGGTTCTTCAGCGACACGCTCGCCAATGTTCTCGTGGATGCCGCTGATCGCCTGAATCGGGCCATTGCCAACACCAAGGCCCGTCGGACACGGGAGTTTATCGAAAGCCGCCTGGTGGAGACACGCGTGATGCTGGCGGACGCGGCCGGCGCCCTGGAGCGGTTCCAGAATGAACACCGGACTGTCGCACTGGACGTGGAGATCGCCGCATTGGTGGAAAACGCCGCCCGACTGCGAGCGCAGATAACGGCGGCTGAAATCGAACTCTCGGTTCTTGAAGGGACCCTGTCGCCCGAGCACCACCGCATCCGCTCGCTACGCCGCAGCATCAGCGAGACCTCCCGCATGCTTCACCAGCTTGAGTCGCCGGCGGCGGCTGATACGGCGCGCTTGTTCCTCGGAATGGGACTGAGCGAGCTGCCCCGCCTCGCCCAGGAACTGGCCACGCTGACGCGGGACGCGCGTGTG
Source organism: Acidobacteriota bacterium (assembly GCA_035528515.1). Classification (GTDB taxonomy): domain Bacteria; phylum Zixibacteria; class MSB-5A5; order WJJR01; family WJJR01; genus DATKYL01. Next base: position 2,940 of record DATKYL010000187.1, read on the forward strand.
GCGGAGACCCTCTATGAGCTTCTGATCCAGCAGTACGAGCACGCCCGCATTCAGGAGCGTCGGGACACGCCGACGTTCTCCGTTCTGGATTGGGCCGTCGGCGGCGGGACAAAAGCGCGTCCGCGGCGTCTGTCCATCGGACTCGGCGTTTTGGTCTCGTCTTTCGGGCTGGCGGTGCTCTTTGTTTTGAGCCGCGCCTATCTTGTGCGACTGGAGCAAACCGATCCCGCGCGGTTTCGAATCATCGTCAACATCTGGCACGCGCTACGGATACGTCGGAAGGCGCGTTCGACAACGAAGGTGGGTCAATGACACGTGATCGTAACGATTCCCCGGTGCGCGTCGGCGTCATCGGACTGGGAAACTGGGGGAAGAACCTCCTGCGCGAATTTGTCAACAGCGCCGGATCAACGGTTCAGATCGCATGCGACGCCGATAACGCGGCGCAGGAGAACGCGCGCGCGCAATACCCCGACCTCAACCTGACAGCGCGCGCGGAGGACGTTATCGCCGCCGACGTCGACGCGGTCGTGATCGCAACGCCGCCCGCGTCGCACTTTGAACTCGCCGCGGCGGCCATTGCCGCCGGCAAGGACGTTTTTGTCGAAAAACCGCTGGTGCTCGACGTCGAGGAAGGCGAACGCCTGGTGGCCCAGGCGGATGCGGCCGGACGGATTCTGATGGTTGGGCACATTATGGAGTACCATCCCGCCGTAGAGTGGCTCAAACAGTATATCGCGGAGGGCGGCCTGGGGAAGATCTACTACGCTTATTCCCGCCGCGTCAACCTGGGACAACTGCGCGACATCGAAAACGCCATGTGGTCTCTGGCGCCGCACGATATCTCGATGATCGCCTATCTCCTCGATGATCGGCCGCGGCGCGCAACCGCCGTCGGCCATTCGTACCTGCGGGCCGGGATCGAGGACGTGGTCTTTGCCAACTTCGAGTTCGGTGAGCGACGGATC
>DATKYL010000188.1:0-2910 GCA_035528515.1 Acidobacteriota bacterium
GAGCTCAGGATGTTTCCGAGAAGATCCCCTCGAAACTCAAGCCTCTCATCGCCATGCCCGACTTCCCGGAAAAGCTCCTCAGCATGGCCGAAAAGGCGGCAGTGCGACCGAAATCCAACCGGATTTTGCGGCAATAGAAAACTCCACATTCAATCACCGTCGTAACTCATTGTGCGGAATGAAGTTATGTCAACACTGCTGAGATCTTTGTGAAGTTTTTAACGATCTTTGAGGTTAGTAGTACAAAGGCCCCCGGGACGGACCAAGGTGCCACCTGCTCCATCATAGCAAGGTTGGAGCCGTCGTGCGCGAAAGCGAGAGATTTCTGCGCGTTCTGGTCGTTGACTGGCCTGATTGACGCGTGCAAGATGAAGAGAGATGATTTAGTGGATGTCTTCGCGAAGAGGCCGGTAGCTCTGGCTTATCGTTCGTTCGACAGAATTCTCGGAACAGAAGGCACAAGTATGAGCAGGCGGTTCGCAATCTCAACCGCGGTTCTCTTGTCACTGGCCGCTGTTGTCCGGGGTGACGTGATCGATCATCCAATCACCGGAAACACTTCCGTGGAAAGGACAAAGGGATGAGAAAGGTTGTCAGAGGACTTGTATTGGTGCTGCTCGCGTTGAGTCGGTCGGCCGCGGCGGGTGAGAACCTCACCACCAACGGCGGCTTCGAGCTGCCGGCGAAAGCGCCACTGAAGGGAAAGCTCTCGGACCTCGAAAGGAGCTTCTATCCCGGAATGGACGACACGCCGGCCGCGGGTTGGGTCTTTGGCGGCGGATGGGACGGGGGTCGGTACACGGTTCACCTCAGCGATGAGGCCCATTCGGGAAGGCACTCCATTGAGATCCGTTGCGGGAAAAAGGGCCGTGGGGGCATCGCGTCAAGTCCGCTGAAACTCCTGCCCGGGACGATTCTCAAGGTCTCGTTCTGGATCAAGGCCGAGGACGCCGGCGGCGGAGACATCCGGCTGAACTACGAAGGCACCCCGGGCGATGGCTGGGACGGCATGAACATCGCAGGCGGCACCTACGACTGGAAGGAGATCACCAAACGGTGTGTGGTTCCGGTCAGGCATTGCCGTGCCGACGGACAGACCTTGATGATCTTCATCTACTCCAAGACCACCGGCTCGATCTGGATCGACGACGTGACCGTCGAGACGGTGGACGTCAACGAACTGGCTGAGAGCCCTTCGGCCCCGGCGCTGGCGCCTCCCCGACCGAAGGACATCGTCGAGCCGCCGGGGTCGCTCGGATACCGCATCGACACGGCCGACGCGTTGGTGAAGGTCTACCCCGACACGGATTACCGGCCGGCCGACAAGCTCCGCAGGACGCTGGCGATCTCGCTGGCCCGCAACGAAGTCGAAGATTCCCAGGTCATCATCGAAGCCCCTTGGCGGGACGTCACGGTCGGCGGCATCGCGTTTTCCGACCTGAAGGGGCCAGCCGGCACAGTGATTCCGGCCAAGGCGCTTTCGTGGCGTCGGGTCGACTTCGTCGAGACGATGTTCGCGCCGGCCTACCAAGTGCCTCGCGTCGGCTGGTATCCCGACCCGCTGATGCCCGCCGGCGAGTTCACCGTCAAGAGACTCTCCCGAACGCCCGTATGGATCTCCCTGAGGACCGCGAAGGACACCCGGCCCGGCGTCTACCGAGGCGCCGTCACCGTCACGCCGAAGGGGAGGAAATCCACGACTGTCCCGCTCACCGTGACCGTATGGGATTTCATCGTTCCCGACCAGACACACCTCCGCACGCTGACCTGGTTCAACGGTTTCGGCTGGTTTCCGGCCCATTACGGCTTCGACCGGGGCTCGGCCGGGGGCCGCCGCGAACACGAGGCAGCCACCCGCCGGTTCTGGGACATGCTGCTCGAGCACCGGCTGGGTCCGGGCGGTGACGTGGCCGCAAACGTGTGGAAAAAGTACAACTCGGACGAATACGACTTCTCCCCGGTCGAGAAATCGCTCTCCTACCTTATCCCGCGAGGCATGAACGCCTTTATCATGGGCAGCGCGCCGAACCTGAAACGACAGGGGAAGAACGAATACACGGAGGAATTCATCGCCGAGTTCACCGCCAAACTGAAGCCCTACGGCAACTTCCTCCGTGAGCAAGGCTGGATTGACAAGGCCTACGTTTACACCTACGACGAAGCACCCAAGCGGCACTGGGGCGAGGTGCGGAAAATCGCGACGGCGATCAAGAAGGCCGCACCGGAACTCCGTATCCTTCAATGTCTCAACGAGCCCGATGGCGTCAGGGCCCTCGCCGGCGACATCGACGTCTTCGACGTCTACGTCGCGCAGTATCACAGGACCGGCGTCCAGGCGATGCAGCAGCGAGGCACCGAAGCATGGCTCGCCGTCTGCTGCTATCCAATGGACCACCCGAACCTCTTCATCGAATACCCGTTGATCGACGCACGCATCCTCCCGATGTTCTGCTGGAAGTACAAAGCGGCCGGTTTCGAATACTGGTCGCCCGCTTCCTGGGGAAAAAACGTACGCCGGACCGGAAAAGGGCCCAAGTGGCCTGAAGTTCCCTGGGACCCGAACACCTTCGGCCGGTACAACGGCGACGGGTATCTCCTCTATCCGGGACCGGGGGGCGTGCCCTATCCTTCCATTCGCCTGAAGTCGCTGCGTGACGGGTTCGAGGACTACGAGTACCTGTGGCTCCTTCGCGAACTGGCCGAGAAAGCCAAGACCGGTGCAAGCCCAGGAACCGCTCTCGACGACGCCGAGGCCCTGCTGAAGATCGATGAGATCATCAAGGACAACGGCACGTTTGAGACTGGAAATGACAAGTACTTCGCCTTCCGCGAGAAGGTCGCGACTTCCATCGTGGCGATGAAGAAACTGCTCGAACAGAAATAGTAGGAGGAGAGTCCATGCGGTTCTTA
>DATKYL010000189.1:0-3419 GCA_035528515.1 Acidobacteriota bacterium
TGCCCCTCTCCTCTGGCGGGGCCATCTCCAGTTTCAGGACGATGATCGCGTGGATGTGATTCGGCATGACCACAAATGAATCCAGCTCGACATGCGGGTAGTGCTTCGGCAACTCCTGCCAGACGGACATCACAATGTGTCCTGCATCATTGAGAATGACGCCATCTTCAACGACGTCGCCGAACAGGCAGACTCTGTCGCGACAACATATCGTCACGAAATACGCCCCCGCCTGAGCGTAATCGTAGCCTGCGAGGCGGATCGGGCGCCGTCGGTGGGATTGCCTTGCTCCGGTCGGACTTGCGCTCACGGGTACAACCGTTTCAGGGTTCGCGCGAACGGTATCGTCTCCCGCACATGGTCCAGACCGCAGATCCACGCCACGGTGCGTTCGAGGCCGAGACCGAATCCCGAGTGCGGCACCGAGCCGTAGCGGCGCAGATCCAGATACCATTTGTACGCCTCTTCCGGGAGTTTCTCCTCATGGATACGCTCCAGCAGCAGGGCGCCGTCATCCTCACGCTGCGACCCACCGATCAGTTCGCCGTATCCTTCCGGGCCTAGCAGGTCGTCGCACAAGACCAGATCATCGCGTTCGGGATGACGTTTCATGTAGAACGCTTTGCAGGCGCGCGGCCAGTCGTAGACGAACAACGGCCGGTCGTACTCCTCCATCAGTTTCTCTTCATCGGGCGCGCCAAAGTCACTCCCCCACTCGATCGACATTCCCAAAGCTTGAAGCTTCGCAATCGCCTCGTCGTAGCTCAGACGCGGGAAAGGCGCTTTGATCGCTTCGAGGCGGGTGACGTCCCGTTCCAGCCGATCGAGTTCCGTCCGGCATTTGTCGAGGACCCGGGAGACGATGTAGCAGACGAACTCTTCCTGCAGTTTCATATTGTCTTCGCTGTCGGCGAAGGCCATCTCGGGTTCGATCATCCAGAACTCGTTGAGGTGTTTCCGGGTCGCCGATTTTTCGGCCCGGAAGGTCGGGCCGAAACAATAGACCCGTCCGTGGGCCATCGCCGCGGCCTCGGCGTACAGTTGTCCCGTCTGGGCGAGATAGGCTTTCCCCACATCAAAATATTCGGTCTCAAACAGCGTGGTCGCGGTCTCCCCGATCGCGCCGGTGAGGATCGGCGTGTCGATTAGAATGAAGTCCCGTTCATAGAAGAACTGACGGATCGCCATGATGATTTCATTGCGGACCCGCATGATCGCGTGCTGCCGCGCCGAGCGCAGCCAGAGGTGGCGGTGGTCCATGAGATAGGCGGGGCCGTGCTCCTTGGGGGTAATCGGGTACTCTTCGGCGAGCTGGATGAGTTCAAGCGCGCGTACGCTCATCTCGAAGCCGCCGGGCGCGCGTTTTTCCGCACGCACCGTTCCCGTCATCACGAACGATGATTCCTGCGTGAGCCGCTCGAACAGATCGAATGCGGCCTCCTCGCACTCGCCGCCCACGAGCACGCCCTGCAGGTAGCCGGTGCCGTCACGCAGGACGACAAACTTGATCTTGCCGCTCGACCGCTTCTGGTAGAGCCAGCCGCGTACCGTAACGTCCTGATCGACGTGTTGCGCGAGGTCGCTGATGTATGAGGGGGTTGGCATATCGGTCCTGTCCGTCGTTGTGGTCAATGGTTGATGGCTGACGGCGTCAGCCGTTTTCATTCAGTGGGCGGCGCGGCGTCGGTTGATGACAGCGGCGCTGCCGGGGTCTGAGGGCGCCTTGCGGGCGCATATCCCAATCATCGGACTTCCCGGCGGCACCGGCAACGAGAAAGACGAGGCTCGGACCGCGGCCGAACCCCCAAAAGATCGGGCCGGATCGGGTGATCCGGCCCGGTGTGAACTCTGGTGGAGCTGACGGGATTCGAACCCGTGACCTCTTGACTGCCAGTCAAGCGTTCTCCCAGCTGAACTACAGCCCCACGGCCGCTGGGAATATAGGCGCCCGCGGCGCCAAGTCAAGGCAGCACAATGGGGTCGGCCCGGTTCTTCGGGGGGGCAATCTGAAGGTCCGGCGGCCCTGATCGCTGCGGGGGGGGTATCCCGCCTTGACGGAGAGGCTGACGGCGGTATATTGCATAGACCGGCTCCTGTCTTCTTTCGATGTCGGTCTGAGTCTCCGGGCAGGTCCTGCCACCTGGAGCGAGTACGAGAACCCAATGTGTTGACTGAGGCACGCCTCGCAGGCGGGGCCCCGATGTGTGGAGGAATGGGCTCCGCGCCGCATCGGCATTCCGCGGTCGACGGGAGGTGACCATGTTATTCTGGCAAAGAGTTCCGATGGCGCTGTCTGCTGTTCTGATGGTCTCCACTTCGGTGTCGTTCGCCTTCGACTGGCCCTGTGGAGTCTATTATCAGAAAAACGGCCCGGCACAGGCCGACTGGTTCGGCATGTCGGTCAGCAGCGCTGGGGATGTCAACGGCGACGGGCACGATGATTTCATTATCGGCGCCCCGTATGCAGACCCTGCTGCACACATCAATGCTGGCTCTATTTACGTCTACTCCGGATTCGACGGGGCACTCCTGTATCAGAAGGATGGTGCTGCGACCATGGACAGGTTTGGCCACTCCGTTGCCGGAGCCGGGGACGTCAATAACGACGGGTATGACGATTTCATCGTCGGTGCTGTGGAAACGGATCCGGGCACCCTGATCGATGCCGGTTCTGCTTACGTCTATTCGGGGGCGAATGGATCACTTCTATACCAGAAGGACGGTGGCGACAACGGCGACAATCTCGGGCAGAGCGTTGCCGGGGCAGGCGACGTCAACAGCGATGGGTACGACGATTTCATCATCGGTGTGCCGCTGGCCGATCCAGGCGGTCGTCCTAACGCCGGCACGGCGAACGTCTACTCCGGCATTGACGGATCCCTTCTCTATCTGAACCCCGGATTCGCCACCGATGATCGGTTCGGCTACTCCGTTGCGGGAGCCGGTGACATCAACGATGACGGGTACGCGGATTTCATCGTCGGTGCCTATGCGGCCGATCCCGATGGCCTCATGCTGGCCGGCTCCGCATACGTCTTCTCCGGGCTGACGGGAGCCCCGATCTACAAGAGGGACGGTGAGGCCACTGGTGATCGGTTTGGCCTGCCCGTAGCCGGTGCCGGCGACGTCAACGCTGATGGATATGATGACTTCATTGTCGGCGCAAACGGTGCCGATCCGAACGGTATTATGAATGCGGGCTCCGCCTACTTGTACTCGGGGCAGAATGGGTCTCTTCTCTACCGCAAGGACGGCGCCGCGGCCGGCGACAACTTCGGCATGTCCGCCGCCGGTGCGGGGGACGTGAATGGCGACGGGCACGACGATTTTGTTATCGGGGCCTTGTATGCCGACCCCGGCGGTGTCATCGATGCCGGCTCCGCCTATCTCTATTCCGGGGTGGACGGATCACTCCACTA
>DATKYL010000190.1:0-2632 GCA_035528515.1 Acidobacteriota bacterium
CACCCGACTCCCAGCCGCCCCGATGACCTGTACCCGGTCCCGATGCCCTTTTCCGGACGCCACGACGTGCCTTGGGACCGTCGAAACATCGGCGCGACATCATCGTAGACTAAGCTGGATTCCGCCGGTTGCCGGTTTGGAGGCGAGCGGCCAAAGGCTGGAGGTAAACCTGTGAAAAGACGCGTCTATCGATTGACGGACAGCAAGGTCATTGCCGGTGTTTGCAGCGGCCTGAGCGAATACTTCGACATCGATCCCACTTGGGTCCGACTTCTGTTTCTGCTGTCGATCTTCGCGAACGGGCTGGGGCTTCTGGCCTACGTCGTCGCTTGGATCGTCATTCCGGCGAAGCCTATGGTGCTGGGCGCGGGAGAGACGCAGACGGCCGCGAACGGTACCGAGACTCCTCTGCCGGTGGCCGCGACACTCAAGAACGGCAAGGAACGCCGTGGGATGGGTTTCTGGCCCGGTCTCATTCTGATCATCATTGGCATGCTGTTTCTCTCCCATCAGTACTTCTTCTGGATCGATTTCGAACACATCTGGCCGATCATCCTGATCGGTTTGGGCGCGGTGCTGATCTATCGGGCGGCGCGGCCTCACCCATCCGACGCGGAGTCGCCGGCCGTCCACCAGCAGAACACGGAGATCGCCGATGACAACTGAGCGATCGTGGCTGGGCGTCACGCTGGTGGTGATCGGGGCGTTCTTCCTGATTCAAGCGTTCGGCCTGGGGCTGCCGCTTATGCGGCATTGGTTTGGATTCTCGCCCTCCATACTGCACATCGTGGGGGGACCGCCGCCGTTTGTCTCTGGCTTCCCCCATTATATGATACGAAGCGTCATCCAGACCGTCGTCCCGCTCCTGTTGGTGGGATTGGGTGTGTACCTGGTACTGCGGACGCGATAATCCGGAATCCCGCGGCCCAGCACTGGGTGCTGGACGTTGCGGGTGGAGGTGATTCATGTCAGTCGGGAAATTTCGGACCGGTGTTATTCTGATCGCTCTCGGCGTCGTTCTGCTTCTCCACACGACGGACGTCATCGATTTTGGCTTCTGGCAGACGCTGTTCAAGCTGTGGCCGATTCTGCTGATCGCGATCGGTCTGGAGAAGATCTTCTCGGCCACTGCCAATCTCAAGCCGCTCGCCTACATATCTCCGATTCTGATCGTCGCCGTTGTGATCTGGGCGGCGGTGGCCGGCGAGCGCGGCGGCTATTGGATCATCGATGATGACGATCCGGACCGGTCGGGTTCGAGCGACATCTACACTTGGACGGAAGAGGGGTCGTCATCGACGGAGCGTCTCGACATCAAGCTGAAGAAGGCTGGCGGCCGCATCGTCGTGCGTGACGGAGCGGCGACGGGGAGTCTCCTGGAAGGCCGTCTGCGCTACTGGGGCAGTCGTCCCACGGTCGACTCTGACGAAACCGCTTCGACCCTGGAGGTCCAAATCAAGGACCGGTCATCGATTGCCAGCAAGCGCGATACGTGGATACTCAAGATCGCCGACCGGGTTCCCGTGACAATGGAAGTCGACGGGGGCGGCGCCCGGATGCGGCTCGACTACACCGGCATTCGGTTGGAGGAACTGACACTCGATGCCGGCGCGGTTGACATTGATCTGACATTCGGCAGCCTGTCGCCGCTGGTCAAATGCGTCATCGAGTGTGCCGCCGCGACGCTCGACATTACGATCCCCGCGGGAGCGGGGGTCTCGATTGAGCGGGAGACCGCGCTCTCCCACTTCTCGGCCAGCGGCCTGTCGTTGGTCGAACGCGGTACCGCGATGGAATCGCCCGATTTCGACGCGCAGCCGGTGAAGATCAATCTGCGGATTGACTCGGGTCTTTCCTCGCTGCGCATTCGCCGTGCCGGGGACGTCGATTTCGATCCGTCGACTTAGCGCGATCGGGAAAGAGCGATCGCACACGCCGCCTCTGGGCGGCGTTTTCACTTGAACGAGAAGAGATGGCGCACGATTATGGCCGCGGGATGGCGGCGCACCTGAGGACGGCAGTGACGGAGATTTCGCGACAACGGTCCGTAGCGGTGGGCCTGATCCTGCTTGGCGTATTCGCCTGGAGTTGTGGTAACGGCTCCGAGTCGGGGATCAGCCGCATCGAGCGCACCGGCATCCTGCGGGTGGGTACCGACGCCACCTATCCTCCCTTCGAATCGATCGATGCCGCGACCGGAGAGGTGATGGGATTCGACATCGATCTCGTCCGCGAAGTCTGCGCCGAGCTCGGCTGCGCCCCCGATTTTGTCGTGGTGCCGTTCGACGGGATCGTCGCCGGTCTGGTTTCCAACAAGTACGACATGATCGCCTCGACGTTCACGGTCACGCCCGAACGCGCCCGACGGGTGGCCTACACGACGCCCTATTACACCGGCGGTCAGGCGCTCGCGGTCCCTGCCTACGACACGGTCACCAGGGGCGTGGATGACCTGCGCGGTCGCCGCATCGGCGTGCAACTGGGCACCACCGGTGAACGACGTGCCCGGCTGGTCCCCGATGCGGAGGTTGTGAGTTTCGAAAACATCGGCGCGGCGTTCATCGACATGGAAAACGGCCATCTCGACGCGGTCATCAACGACATCCCCACGGCGGAACTGATCATCCGGCGG
>DATKYL010000191.1:0-3801 GCA_035528515.1 Acidobacteriota bacterium
AAGCCAGCGGGATACGGGCAATCGAGCCGGGAATCGAGACCAGCATCGGCGGCATGGTATCGCCGGCGCCGGAGAAGGCGCCTTCGAGGACTATTTCCCAGCCCATGAGAATCTGCGACAAGGCCAGGATCCGGACATAGCTCTTCCCGGCCGCGACAACGTTCGGATCGTCGACGAAGAACCGGATCAGGACTTCGGGGAACACCAGAAACAGAATCGCGGTGATACCGGTGAATACGGAGACCAGTTTGATGGTTTTGTTGACCAACTCGGCGGCGCGTTCCGAGTTTTTGGCGCCGAGATTCTGCCCGACCAGCGCCGCCGTAGCGGTGGCGAAGCCGAACGAGACGAGATAGTTGATCGACTCAATGCGATTGCCGATCCCGAGGGCGGCGACCGCCTCGGTGCCGAAACCGGCGGTGATGCGATTGACGAAGAGATAAACGACGCAGAAGACAACTCCGGAAACAGATATTGGGACCCCGATCGAAACCATGCGGCCGATGCGTCGCCAGTTCATCGGCCCGATGAGTCGGAGATGCAGGGGAAACGGGAGCCGGTTGCGGCGGATGATGATCACAAACAAGATCGCGGCTATCAAGTGGGCGATCACTGAGGCAACCGCCGCGCCGGTCGCTTCCCAGCGAGGGAACGGTCCGATCCCGAAAATCAGGAGTGGGTCGAGGACCATGTTGAGAATCAGGGCGGATGAAATCACCAGAAGCGGGGTGCGCGTATCCCCCGAGGCGCGGAAGACCGCCGAACCCCATTCGTCGACGAGGAGAAAGAGCGCGGCACTGAAATAGACACCGAGGTAGGCTGCGCCGATGCGAGTCACTTCCGGGTCAAGACGCATGACGCCGATGATCGGCTCGCGAAATCCGACGCCGACGGCCGCAATCACCACCCCGAGAATCAGGCCGAACCGCCAGGATTCCTCGGCGATCGCACGCGCGCGATCGGTGTCGCCCGCTCCCAGATAGCGCGATATCATCGCGACAACACCGGTGGTCAGGATGGACGTCAGCGAGAACAGAATCCAGACGACGAAGGCGGCCGAGATCACCGCGGCGATCGGTTCGGCACCGAGGCGCCCGACCCATATCATGTCAACGACCGCGAACAGGGTGTGCAGGAGCATCGAGGCCGTCGCGGGCCAGGCCATCCGGATGATCGCCCGGTAGGGGTGGCCGCGCAGGATCAGCTCGACATCGCGGCTGGGAACTGGGGTCGTGGGTTCCGTTGTCATGGCATCACGCCGGTCGGCACAGCACGCGCGAACACGTCCCGGAAACACCGTGCCGGGGAAGCGGTAATCTACACCTCTGGGAGAAGACAATCGAACGAAAACGCAACGCCGTCACGCGGTATCGACGGTATCGGCGAGGAAATCGATGGCGGCAAGATACCCCCGGGCACCGAGACCCGATATCACGCCACAACAGACGGCGGAGATGCGACTGCGGCGACGGAAACGTTCGCGTCCGTGGATATTGGACAGATGCACTTCGACGACCGGAATCGGGATCGACGCGACGGCGTCCCGCAAGGCTACGGAAGTGTGGGTCAAACCGCCGGGATTGAGGATCACGCCGCAGGCCTGGTCCGCCGCCTCCTGCAACCGGTCGATCAGGACACCCTCGTGATTCGACTGAAGAAACTGCACTTCGAACCCGCGTTCTTTCGCGTAGGCGGCGATGCGCGCATTAAGTTGATCGAGCGTTTCGTTACCGTAGACTTCCGGCTCGCGCAACCCGAGACGGTTGAGATTCGGTCCGTGCAGAACGATAATCGGCTTGTTCATCAGATCGACCTCCGGGTGCGTGACGGCAGCGTGCCCGAATCCGTCGCGAGCCAGTCTCTCACAAATGCGACCGCCGCCCGCGCCTCTCTTTGTGTAATGTCGTCACGAATGACGACGCGGCCAATACCGCGGGGCAGGACCCAGAGGTTCCGGCCGGCGCGACGTTTCTTATCGAATGCCAGGTGCGCGAGGATGTCGTCCGCAGCAAACTCGGGTAAACGGCGCGGCGGGCGGAGGACGGCACACGCATCGGCGAGGCGGTTGAACGCGGTTGGCCGTAGGAGCCCACGGTGCCGTGCGATCGAGGCGGCGCCGACCATGCCGAGGGCGACCGCTTCACCGTGCCGGAGTCGGCGGAATCCCCCCCAGCGCTCGAAGGCATGCCCCAGAGTATGCCCGAAATTGAGGATGTGGCGCTGCCCCCGGTCGGTCTCATCGACAGCGACGACGTCGAGTTTGATTCTCACACACCGCCTGATGGTGCGGGCATCGAGCGCCCGGGTGCCCTCGACCCAGGCCGGGAGCGATTCCTCACAAGTGTGAAAGAGTGCCGCGTCGGCGATGACGCCATACTTGAGCACCTCGGCCAGACCGGCGCGACGGTCGCGAGGCGTGAGTGTGGCGAGGAGGCTTGAGTCGATGATGATTCCGTCGGGATGATAGAAGGCGCCGATCAGGTTTTTCCCCCGGCGGTGATTGATGCCGACCTTCCCCCCGATCGCGGCATCGACCTGGCCCACGATCGTGGTCGGGACAAACCAGAGCGGCAGGCCGCGCATGAAGGTCGCGGCAGCGAAGCCAACCGCGTCGGTGATCGTCCCGCCGCCGAGGGCGACGATCGGCGTGTGACGATCATACCCGGCGTCGAACCAGCGCTCATGCAGCTTTGCGATCGTCGCGGAAGACTTCACCGATTCACCGGGGGGCAGGACGAAGCGCCTGACCCGCCACCCGACCCGGCGCAGCGTGGTCTCCGTGCGCACAGCGAACAGGCCGGCAGCCGTGCGGTCGGTCACCAGTTCGACAGGCAGGCCGCTGCGCGCGGGGCGGAGGACTTGCCCCAGACGATCCAAGAGATGGTCGCCCGCATAGACGCGCACGTCTCTGGGAGCGGTACGCACCCGGAAGGTTGGCCTGATTTGGGGAGCCCGCACCATCAGCAGCCCTTCTCCCGCGTCAGCCAGGCAGCGATCCGGTCAACCGCATCCCCGACCGACTGTCGGGACGTATCGAGGGTCATATCCGCCACCGCCTGGTACGCGTCCCATCGTCCCTGCAGGATTGGTTCGGCGTGGGCGATGAACGCTTCGAGATCGGGCACATCCTCCGTGTCGGCAAAGATCGGTCGGAGAAGAGGGCGGGCGCGGTCGTGTCGGACTCTCTCCCAAGTCGTACGCCAATCGGCAGTGAGGAGAATCGTGTGACCGGTGGCGCGGATCGTAGCCACATTCGTAGCGATTATCGGTGTGCCGCCGCCCAGGGCGATCGCGGCACGCGGTCCGGCGGCGGTCAGTTCCAGGGCGATTGACTCGTATCGCCGAAAGGCCGCCTCTCCCTCATCGTGGAATATATCGACGATCGGCCGTCCCTGTTGCCTGACAATGACCTCATCGAGGTCAACAAACGGCAGTCCCAGTCGCTCCGCCAGCGCCGTCCCCACCGCACTCTTGCCGGTACCCATGAAGCCGGCAATGTAGATGTGTGGTCGATCCGGCGATGTCATGCGATCTCACCCTTCAGTTTCAACAGCCGGCAATCGTTTCGGCGCCGGCCAGGGTAGTCGTGCGAGTATGGAAACAACCACGATCGCCGCGGTGAGGCGAGTGGAAATCATAACCCACCCCCTGCCCCCGATCACGACAAACAGCAGCGTATCCTCGAGAACGGCGTGGCAGATCGTGAGAAAGGCGGCGACCAGGAAAATCTGACGCGCATCGAGTTCACCGGATCGTCCCTGGGGAATAAGAACGCCGGCGCCGTAGGAGATGCCGAAGATC
>DATKYL010000192.1:0-8612 GCA_035528515.1 Acidobacteriota bacterium
GAGTTATTGGAGCAGTACGGGCGGACTTCCGGCAAGAGCCAGACGGCTCGCGGTCCCTCTCCAACAGCAGCGGTTCTGCGGACGGGCGCCAATCCGGTTTCACGCACGGCCGAGTAAGATGGATAAGGACACAGTCTTGCAGGGATCAGACGACCAACTACAGGTTCTGGGCGGCAGGCTCCCGCTCAAGGTGCGCCTGAGCCGGCGTCTGGGTCAGGGGGAGGTCGCCGGCAGAATGGGCGCATTACTGGTTTGGATCAGCCGCAAGCGGATCGCGTTCGGGAACGAGTGGATCTCGCAGGAGAGCGGCAACGACCGTTTCCAGATTCGCTTCGTCGCGTTCCGGATCCCGGTGAAACTCACTCTGACGATTCACGCGCCGATCGATCCGGGCGCGATCTCGGTCCAAACGAAGCACGGGGAGGATTGGCGCGATGTGCCGTTTTCGGTGCGGCGTTCAAAGGCCGCCGACGCCACCAAACTGTCTCTCCATCTGCAACGCCTCGTGGTCACATCCCAACTCCGTGTGTGTATCGGCGGTATTGAGGGCCACGCCGTCCAGGGCGCGATCCATGTGGTGAAGCACCCATACGCCGATCTGGCCATCCTGGTCCGTGCCCTTCCGTTGGCGAAATCCGGAGATATTGAGGAAGCCGAGATCGAGTTGCTCCGATGCCTCAAAGCAGCCCCCGAACATTTCTGGGCGGCCGACCAATTGGCCCAGCTCTATCTGGACAACAAGCAGTACCGGGACGCGCAACGGTGGGCATTGGTGGCGGCATATCCGACGGACGGCCGGTACGGAATCGACGTCTTGCGGCAGGCGTTGTCGCAGGATCGCGGCGATCTGGTCGAGGAACTGAGCGGGTTGCGGTCGGAGGCGGCGGACTGGGAGATCGGCGGTCATCACGGCACCGTCTGTCTGCATCAGGATCAGCACTTCTGGCTGGGTTTCGGCACGGTTCACTTCACCCGCCGCCGGCAGATCATCGAAGTCCGGCGGCAGGCGGCGGCGCGTCTGATGCGGACGTTGCACTTTCACTTTACACAGGGTCGCGAGGCGCTGGTGTTCGCGCGCCTGCAACTCGTGCGCGGTGACGGCACGGTCACCGAGGTATCGACCGAGCATCTGGCGATCGTCGATGATCCCGATTCCAACCAGGCGATCCGTGTCGAAAGCCGCAAGAGCGCGATCTTCCATCTCCCGGAGTTGCAGCGGGGTGATTGCCTCGAGCTGGAACACGCGCTGATCAGCTTCAATCCGAAGCGACAGGACGGCAAGCCGGATTTCTTCATCATGGCCGACTTGAATTGTGAGCATCCCTGTTGGCGAAGCGAAGTCCGTATTGAGTGCCCGCACGACTGGGATGTGACCGCCCTCGGCCTCAACGGAGCGGCCACACCGGAGAAGTCGGAGGATGACAGCGAGTGGCGGCGATTCGACGTCTCCGGCCAGCGACTGACGTATGACGATTGGGGCACGCTTGCCGTCGAGCGGCGCTATCTCAGCCCACATGTCTGTTGCGGCTGGGCCGATGTGAATTGGCAGCAGTACGCGGCCGCGGCACTGGAGACACAGTGCCACACCCCGCGGGAGGAACCACTGCCGGCGGCACTGGCCGGCGTCATCGCCGACCCGGTCGCACCGCTTGAAAAACTGCGTTGCGGTTTCGAATGGGTGCGGGACCGTCTGAAGTACATGTCGCTGCAATCCGCGAAAGACCGGTCGACGGAGCCCGGACTGGCGGAGAAGATTGTCGCCGCCGGCGTCGGCGATTGCATGGACAAGTCGTATCTGATCCTGCTGCTGGCGCGGTCGCTGGGCTTTGAGGCTGAATACGCTCTCGTGGCATCGGAGGCCGGCCATCTCGTAACGGAAATCGCCGGGCGCCAATTCGATCACATCATGGTGCGCGTGCGGGTCGATGATGACTGGCTCTATCTCGACGCTACCGTGACCGGCACTCCCTTTGGACGCATTCCTCCCGGCTTGCAGGGACACGCCGTGCTGAGTCTCGGCCCCGAACCCAACATCGCGAGAGTCCCGGAAGAGGACCCGTCGTTGAATCAGATCAGCATCTCTGAGCTTCTGGATATCACGTCGGAGGGAGCGCTGACGGGCGCATTCGAGATCGAAGCCACTGGTACGCCCGGGAGTTGGTGGGACGATCACTGTAAGTCGGTATCGATGACGGCCCCCGACCCCACGCGGGCCGGGAGTGTCACGCTCAACCGGCAGTTGCCGTCGGCGACACTGATCGACTGCGAATGGTATCCCTTCGATGCCGGCGAAGGCCGTTTTCGCATCGTGGGCAGGCACCGGCGCCGTCGGCTGGTCAACATCCGCGGCCGTCTGATCGGCTTCGTCGATTGGACCACGCCGCTCGTCCCGATCCACCTGTTGAAACAGCGGCAGTGGCGCGACCTGGCGATATTCCCGATACCGATGTCCTACCGTTTTGAGGTCCGCATCGCCAGCCCGCCGGGCTGGGAGATCGAGGGTTCATCGAAACTAACACCGATCGAGGGGGCGTTCGGTCAGATCACGACCGAGGAATTCTGCGACGGTGCCTCGCTGAACGTGGCGCGCGTGATTACTGTCAGCCGGCGTTTCATTGAAGGCCCCGACGTTGCGCGCATTCCGGAGTTTCTGGCCGCCTGGGAAGAGGCGCTGCAATTGGCGTTTCTATTGCGGCCGGTGTGAGGGGCCGGAGTCGAGTGTAGATCCGGTCGCCAGCTTCCGCTGACATCAATCAATGAGTCGCGTTAGCCCACCCGTTGACGTGCCGATCCATTTGGTGTTCTCCGAATCGACTACGATTGCCCGGATGTCGTTGCCTCCGAGGCCGCTGTTGGCAGTGGTATACCGCATCATCGCTGTTCCGTCATAGCGGATCAGTCCGTTCGGTGTTCCGAACCACTTCACACCGCGGGCGTCTACGGCGATAACGTTGACCGTGTCGCGGACGTAGGCGGTGGCGTCAGACACTGTCAGTTCGCCCCACTCTCCATCGATATTGTGCCCGACGGCATCGATGAAGCCGGCCCATACGCTACCATCAGTGTCGACTGCGAGCGAGTGTACACTGAATCCCGGAAGACCCGTGAACGGACCCTGAACGTGCCATTCATGGCCGTCATAACGGCTCACCGCACCGACGGTGAAGCCCGTTTCCGTCCGGTAATGGCGTGATCCGGCCCACACGTCGCCATGACCGTCCGTTCTGATGTCCGTAACTGCGGGTGAGGAGAGACCTGAACGACGATCGAAGACTGTCCAGATCTCACCGTCAAACCGCACGGCCCCGCTATCCCCCCCGAACCACTTGGTGCCGTCCGCGGCCTCAGTAACGCAGGTCAGTCGCCCCTGCAGAGGGGATTCAAGCTGCGCAACACCCCTTGTGACTGCATCAAGAATGCCGGCCCCGTCAGCGCCTGCCATCCAGAGGAGTGAATCCCGTCCTATGACAAGATCACTGATCCCATTCTTCATGAACCGGGATGAAATGTGTAGCCATCCACTCCTGCTCAATCGCGATAACCATCCGGATGGGTATCCGATCCACAGGTCGCCGTCAGTCTCAACGGCCAGCGCTGTGACTGTGTTGGCACGCAGGTCACTGTTAACGGTATTGTATACGACCCAGTCCGGGCCCTCGACCGGCTCGGTCCCGCTGCACGACAAGATCAGCAACAGCAAGAGGACAGGTACGGCATTGAATCTCTTGCGCAACATGGCGTCTCCGCTCCGGTGACCTGGCCCGAACCATTCTTCCCAACGGCATCCGGCCGGATACTACTATTCAGAGACAATATGACGATCTAACAGGATCGCGTCAAGGAATTCAGGCAAGTGCATCCGGAACACAGCGATGCGTGGGCCCTGCCAGTCGATAATATCCGCTTCGGGCGGCTTCGGGCGTTCTGCTCCCCCAAGAGAGGGCCCCCCTCCCCTACCCGGGAGGGGGGCTGTGGTTCAAGCGAGGATCAACAGCTGCCGCCTTATTCAGGCGGGAAGATACAGTCTGTCGGATACGGCGTGCACAGACACGGATCGCACGGCGCCCAGGCATTACCGCGGAACGCCCAGTTCACGAGGAAGACGACGTCGAGAACGTTGACCACCCCGTCACAATTCACATCCGACCGTCCCGCCGGAGCATGCGGACAGGTCGGATCGACGAGGGACGGCGCGCCTCGGAACGCTTCGTTGACGGCCTGCACGACATCCAGCACATTCATGACGCCGTCGCAGATCGGATCGCCCTGACAGACACAGTTGCAGGACGACTCGGCCACGAGGAAGTACGTCTTGAGCACGTCCACCTCGCCGCAGACCTCGTTGGCCTCGAGGTCGACCGAGATGGTCACATCGACCCACTGCGTGTCGCCTGGGGCGACCTCCCGGTACTGGAGCAGCCTGACACCGGCCTCCGGACCGGTTAGCTGATTCTCATCGTAGCCGAAGCAGACAGTGACCGGGCCGGCGTAGCCGGCATTGGTACCGACGTTATAGGCGAACGCGGTTGTCTGCGACGCGGCGCTGAGCAAGGGCGGTGTCGGGGCGGCGGCTTCTGTGGTGGTCTGGGTGACCGGCGGAACCGGCACGACCGTGTAACCGACTGGGGGCGGCGGTCCGGGATAGACGATGCTGTAGAGCGTGCGGCCCGGACGGTACACGAGATCATACGTGACGCGCAGATAATCCGCGAGCACCACCGAGATCGTACTGCCCCAGTGGGTGTAGCCGATCTCGCAGATGTCACCGACCAGCGAGAAGTCCGTATCGTAGTCGCATTCACATCCCCCGATGTCGAGAGCATCGAGTTCATCGTTGAACTCAAGCCCCAGAGCAGCCGCGGGGGCGTACAGGTAGATCTGGCCGTACTGCCCCGGGAATTCCGTCATGAAGACATCGCCGGGTGAGAACGGACCGGGGCCGGGCATATTCGGGTTGGCCCCCGCCGCCAGTGAGGGCGAGCCCATCGCCAGCGAGAACAGCGCCTGATCGGCACCAGGTGAGAGAATACGATCGCCGTTCTCGTACAGACAGAGTGCATCCAGATCATCGCCGGGCAGAAGCCCGATATCCCGCACGCCGCGGGCGTAGATGGCGAACGTCATCGTGGGTCCCATCGGCGGCGGTGACATCAGAATGTCGTCCGGAGTCACTCCGTCGGGATCGAGCGCGGTTCCCATCCAGGGGAACGGGTCGGGGGTCGGGCGAGTGACCGTCGTCGAAACGGGATTGAGCGAGAGGTACACCGGCTGGAAGACGTCCGGCACACCGTCGACATCCGCGTCGACCCGAAGTCCGTCGTCGGCCTCCAAGGCATCCAGATCATCTTCCTCGGGTGCTATCCCGTAGGCGATCGCCGGCGCCTGAAGACCGAGCAGTACTTCATCAATCGCCAACTGGTTGAGGTTTGGCAAGGCGGGCGCCAGGGTTATCTGCCCCGACACGTCGCCGAAGATCGAGAACCAACCGCTGACATACAGATCGCCCGCGGCTTCACTGCCCGGGTCGCCACCGCCGTTGCTCGGGGAAGACGTCCCCATCGGACCTGCGGTCGGCGACAGGTTGGCTTCGTAGTAGACATCGGTGGTGGGCAATCCCACCGCCCCCGGGCCGACGCTGAACAACAGCACGTTGCCGCCGTCGAGCCCGAATGAGAGAGCGTTGACGTTGTCGCCCGGCATGATCCCAAGTGTCCGTCCGCCGCGGCACGGCATCGGCATCTCCGGATTGGTTGCCCCGGGGTTGGGCGCGAAGGGTCCCACGTAGGGACCGCCGGTCGCCTGCGCGAAACCGAGCGCCCCCGACATACGGTCAACATTCGTAAGATCAGGCGGCTGCCCCAGAAGCCAGCCCGAGGACTGGAAGAGTTCGCCCTCCGTGTGGTAACCGCGCACCCGCTGACGCACGGCAAAGACATCGTTGGGTGGCGGATGACCGCCACTGCCCGGATAAAGCGGATCGGGCTGCAGGAGACCCTCGGCGGGGTTCTCCGGACCGTCGACCGAGTAGACGACCGGGTAATCCGGCGGCAGTCTGCGAGCGGACTCGGCCACCAGGGGCGTCCCCGGTGCCGGCGTCGGTGTCACTTCCGGGTGCAGGGCGGCGGCATTGCACACCGCGGTTTCACACTCCACCTGACCGGGGATGGTAGCCACGATATCGATGCACACCCAGTCTTCGTAACAAGTGAATCCATAGTCGCCGCAGGTGGGATACTGCCCGCAGGTGTAGGCGCCGCACTGTGTCGGTACATCGTAGGTCGCGCACAAAATGATGGTTGGACAGGCGACGCCGCAAGTCGGCCAGTCCGGGCAGGTAAACACCCCGCAGGTTGGAGTACCCTGTATCGTGGGCCAATCACAGTCGGGAGCAGGAAGGGTGTGCCAGAAGGGGCACCCGGGCATGCCCTGTAAGGTCGGTAAGGAATCACAGGTGGACATACCGGCACAAGTCGTAGCAGGGAAACAGGTGATCGACCCGCTACAGGTGGCCACCCCCGTACAGGTCAACATCGGAGCGCAGGTTCCCGTCCCCGCGCAGGTCGCGATCGCGCATGACGCAAGGGGCGAACAGGTCACCGTACCCGGGCAGGTGCCCGAGCCCGGGCAGGTGTTCCCCCCGCAAGTGAGCACGGGGGTGCATGATGCGGTTCCGGCCATGGTAACAATGGTAGCGACAGGGTGCTCAATGGTGACCGTGCCCTTGGTGAATGCCGGCGTCAACGTTTGGCTGGCCCCGCACTCAACAAAGGCGAACGGAGTCGCCGGCGCATAAAACGCCGTGTCGATTTCAAATTCTCCGAGATTGAAATTGACGTCGAACACCAAACCTGTCATCCCTTCCAGAGGACCTGCTGCCAGACAAACCGAATTCATGTCCCAGTAGCCGAGCATCACCTGCGTGGGAGTTACCGGAACATCCGTGTAGAATGCTCGGGTTTCGGTCATAGCGGAAGTCAACCGTCCGTATCCCGACAGCGTGTCCACCGGACCCTCCCAAAAGGCACTGCCGGAGAGGGAGCGAGCAATGAAAGGCAGAGCGAGGGTCCTGATGTCGTTCATATTCTCAATTGAGATCTCCACCGTCACGTCGGTCTGTCCCGGAACAGCGACAATGGACTGGACCACGACCTGATCGCTCTGGAGGGCCTGCTCGATCGGATCGGGCAACGCGACGGCCGCCACGCTCTGGCTGACCGCTTCGGCGCGCGAGTATCCTTCGGAGAACAGTTCGAGATTGCCCGGAAAGCCGACATTGTCGACGAGATCCAGCCAGCCGGTGCCGTAGTCGTTGTAGGCACGACAATCGATGGGCGGCGGGGTCACACCGTCGTCGATGACGATACCCATCGATTCGGGACCGAGATAGGTCGGCACGTAGACTGCCGCGAAGAAGGGGTCGAACGGGCAGCAGTCCACGGCAAAGGGCAGGTTGAGCACGTACACACCGGACACGGGGAAGTCGATTTCAAGCAGGGGCCCGTCGCACAGAACGGCACCGGGGATCGGGCACGCCGGGTTGCTCAGATCCGCGTCGAAAACCAGCGGCTGGAACACGATTGTCACCGGGGACTGCGGGACGACGTACCAGTGAATCTCCGTCACTGCGAAAACATAATTCGAGGGTGGCGGCGGAGCACAACTCCCGAACGAATTCGCCAGCAATTGATCGGGGTCCTGATAGACCGCATAGGTTTCGTTGCCTTCGAACCAATTCGTGAAGAAATACGCGGGGCCACTCTGCCACTCGCCGTCACAGAAGGTGCCGGGAGCCATGAGCGGGACTGAAGCCTGCACCGCCGTGACGGGTTCATCCGTGATCCGCTGGAGCGCGTCAGCCGACGGTTTCGCCCGGACCTCCTCCGGTCCGCGCGCGGCGCCTTGCGGGCCGGTGTACAGCGGCCGGCGATAGAGCCCGTCGTCGCCATTCCCCGCGACCGGCCGGACCATCTGCGGCACCGCGGCGGCAGCTTGCGGTGCGACCCGCGTTCTCGGCGTCGCCCCGTGCCGGTCGAAATTCTCCACTGACGTACGCAGGCTGTGCTCGAACAGCGGCGAGGGTTTCGGATCGGTATTGCCGCTGGCTACCTGCTGGACGGCGATCGCGCAGACCGCCGCGATCAGAAGCGCACCACCCATCGCCCACCGTTTAGAGCGATGCCGGATTGTTCTTACGTACCCCATGGCCACCTCCTGGCGGAGTACAAAGGTCAGTTGATATGTTGTTGTGACGAACCGAAGCGCAGTGCGGCTTTGTCAACCTGCCCCCAGGTCGGCTCATGCCGCGTCAATTAGTTCACAGACCGTACCGTCCTCTGCGCAGACACTGCTGACCACCAAGAAGTCACTTGCCCCCTGTTGAGTCAAGCTCTTACACCCTGCCGCCGCGAGCCGAGGGATCGACAGAGTGATGCGCCTCTCGTGATACGGCCTGTCCTCTCCCCTATCTGCAGTCGATCAGGTGGCGCAAACTCCTTGATTCGTCGGCGGTTAGGTCTATCCTTAGCGGACGGTGACGAGATCTCGCGATCTGTCACACACGGAGGCGGTTCATATGGCATGCTCGGTTATCGCCCGGATCATTGCGTGATCCC
>DATKYL010000193.1:0-6096 GCA_035528515.1 Acidobacteriota bacterium
ATCGCCGCAATATGCTCCGGCGTGGTGCCACAGCAGCCACCGACAATGCTAACGCCGATATCAAGCAACCTGCGGCATCCGCGCGCGAAGAACTCCGGCGTCTCCGGGTACGTGGGACGACCGTCGCGCATTTCCGGCAGGCCGGCGTTTGATTGAATGATGAGGGGGAGGCTCGTGCACTTCCTGAACTCGGCGGCGATTTCGACCATCTTCTCGATCCCGTTCCCGCAATTCGACCCGATGATGTCAGCGCCCGCCTCGGCCAGACCCTCCGCCGCCTGCGCGATACTGTTCCCCATGATCGTGAAGAAGCCCCGAGGCGTCGGATCAAACGTCATCGTCGCCGTGACCGGCAACGACGGCGCCACCGATTTGGCCGCTCTAACCGCGAGCTTGGCCTCCGCCAGGTCGGTCATTGTCTCGACGCACAGCATATCGATTCCGGCGGCAACGAGTGCACGGACTTGTCGTTCGAATCCCGCGGCGACTTCCTCGGGTTCGACATCACCGTACGGCATAAGCAGCCGGCCACACGGCCCGCACGACGCCGCCACATATGCCCGGTCGCCGACCGCCTTGCGCACTGCCCGGACCGCCGCGGCGTTGATGTCCTCGGTCCGGTCGTCGAGCCCGTACTGCGCCAGCTTCAGCGGCGAACCGCCGAATGTGTTGGTCAGGACGATATCGGAACCGGCGTCGAGGTAGAGATGCGCAATCTCTTCGAGGATTTCCGGCCGCTCGAGATTGACCCGCTCCGGGCACTCGCCCGGTGTCAACCCGCGTTCGAACAGCATCGTCCCCATCGCGCCGTCGGCGACGAGGACCTCTCGTGATTGCAGTCGTTCGCTCAACGGCTGCATCAGCCTACGCCCGCACAAAACTCTTCATACGTTCGACCGCATTGACACCGTCGAAGCAGTAAGCGTCGGCACCGATCTCTGCGGCGTACTCTGATGACAACGGTGCGCCGCCCACGATGATTTTGGTTTTCCCGTAGATCCCCTGCTCCCGTGCCAGCTCAATCACCTTCTTCATCGTCGGCATCGTGGTGGTCAGAAGCGCCGACATCCCGATCGCCAGCGCGTCGGCGCGCTTCGCCTCCTCGACAAATCGTTCGGGGGCGACATCCTTCCCCAGGTCGATCACCTCGAATCCGGCGCCTTTGAGCATGATCCCGACCAGGTTCTTCCCGATGTCATGCAGATCGCCCTGCACCGTGCCGATCACGACCTTGCCGATCGTGGGAATCCCCTCTTTGATCATGAGCGGTTTCAGGAGGTCCATTCCCGCATACATCGCCTTCGCCGCCAGCAGTACATCGGGCAGAAAAATCTCGTGCGCCTTGAACCGGTCGCCGACAATCGTCATCCCGGCGATCAAACCATCGTCGAGAATCGTCTTCGTCGCAATCCCTTTGCTGATCGCCTGCTGCGTCAGTTCCGCGACTTTGGGCGCATCACCGGCCCGCAAGCTCTCGGACAATTCCGTGAGAATCATATCCATCGTGTGCTCCTTAATCGGTGCTGGTCGTCCTATTGCCGCAGCACGGCGCTGAGTCGATCCTGGCACGAATGCGTGCGGCATTCGGCGCAGAATGGAAAGTCATCGTCAAACGCAAAGATCTCTTTCGGGCCCGCAATGATCACGCCGCTGATTGATTTGAGTGGATGCATGAGAAAACTCGGATTCAACGTAATCCCGATCTCTTCCGGGTGCAGGATGTCGAACAATTTCCGCTGGGCGCTGATATGCCAGCCGCAGTAACCGGGACTGAACTGAAGCGTACCCGTATCTGAATCAAGGCGGCCACGCTCGTGCAGGTGTTGCCGGTAGGATAATTCCACCGCCTGTGCCGCCAACTCCGCCCCTTCGGACGCTGCCGCGTCGAGCATCGACCCCGGCGCGAACTCGCGCACATCGAAAAGACGGGTGATCTCCTCGCACATTTTCTCACCGATCGTCACGACAAAGAGTGCGAGACTGTCGGCTGACGGCCTGATCCGATCCAGCGGCGTCTCATCGGCGTTTCGGCCCTCACCCCGATAGACCGTCTCGAATTCGTCGCGGGATACATCCATCAGAATCCCAACCGGATCGGCGAGCGTTCGGTAGGTGGCAATCGCCTCCTCCGCCAGCCGGGATATCCGTTCATCCGGCGTCACGCCTTCCGGGATCGCCTGCGCCTTCAGCACCGCCACCACCGGGGGCACTACATCACCAACAGGAATGCGAAGCTCTTGACGCATCAGCCGATCTCGGGCAAGCGGTCCATACCGTGACGCACCGCCTCTGCGTGCATCAGGGCGGTCAACTCGTTCGTGATATTCTCCGCCAGACCGACCGGTTGGTGTGCGCCGACAATGCGCTCGACCTCCCGGCGGGCCCTCTCCCGCAGCGGCACGCTTCCTTCCTCCTGCCAGCGCGACCGGTTGGCTCGGTCGATCACCAGCCCGGGGAAGTAGACCTCTTCTTTCAGGTAGCGGCGCGTGTGATCCGAAATCAAGAGATGCCCCTCGGCGAGCAGTTCCTCGAATCGCGGCTGCGACGGGAAGTCCTCCTTCGGTTCGATCCCGCGGATCATCCGCAGCGTCATACCGCAGATTTCATTGTCGAGTACGAGCTTCTCGAGACTGATACAACTCTCGAAATCGAGCATCCCCGGCCCGGAGATATTGTTGATCCCGGACAGCGCCGCGAGCGTCGCACCCATCGACGATTCCAACCCCGCCTGTGCGTCGAGCTGCTTGGCGTCGCTGAGCGCGATATACGCCTGCGTCGGCAGACCGAGGTACTTGCCGATCTCATTGTAGGCGCAATCGATCATCATCGTCCCGATCGCCCCCATCGGCGTCGTCTCGTAGCGGATATCGAAGATCGCCGGTGACCCGCCGTAGAGCACCGGCGTCCCCGGATTGGCCAACTGGCTGATCACGAGCCCGCTCAATGTCTCAGCGGTATGCTGGATCAGCGACCCGACCAGCGTCACCGGCGCCATGAATCCCGACAGCGGCATCGAGATGTATTCGACCGGGATCCCGTATTTCGCGCAATCAAGCAGGTTCTGCGAGGTGACCTCGCTCCAACTGATCGGCGAGGTCGGGCAGCACGAGAAGACCGTCAACGGTTTCGCCGCAAGCTCTTTCTCCGACCCGCGCACCGCAACCTGCAGGTCCTTCATGATCGTAAACGCTTCGATCGTAAATGCACCGGTCACCACGGGCTTTTCGCAGAACATCAGGCTGAGGTAGAGACGGTAACTGTCCGAAATCCGTTCGTGCACATCCGACGGAATCAGCGCAGTCGACTGCGAGGCCATATGATCCAGCCCGCCCATCAGCTTCGCGTACGCGACATAATCCGCGGTCAACGGCCGGCGGATCAGGTTGGTGGTACTGTCGAGGACATTAATCGCGGCGGAGCCCGGCGTGAAGTTCACATTGAAGCCCGAAAGATCGACCGCCTCATTCCCTAACGAGTCATACAGCTTGAACGCACTCGGCGCAGCCTTCAGACTCTGGTCGATAATCTCAGGCGTGAAGTAGACGCGCTCGGTGGCCGCATCGACCTTTACCCCGTGATCGCCGAGCAGACTCCGCACTTTCTCATTATGAATCGCCACTCCGAGCTTGCAGATCAGATCTCTGCCTTCAGACACAATCCGCTCGATGAGTTCATCACTCAGAAATCGCACAATAGGCCGCACAACAGAACCCCCTTCGAGCTATGATCATTCCGTCTCGACACCACCCCGACGATCCTCCCCGGACCGCCCCGAAAGACTATCTTCCTGCACCAGCCCCGATAAGTCAAGCGGCGGGACAGCGGATTGGGTGCCCCACCCTGCGCGAGACCCGCGCAGCGGGGCTCGCGCAGGGTGGGCTTACTTCGGGAGAGCTGCGACGTCGGCCCACCCTCCGGGTGGGGCACTGCGGCGAGAACTCTCGGAACGGAGTGACCGCCCGCCCCGCGCGGTGTCTCCTCACCTGTCATCCGCCTGCGGCGAATGACATCCTTTCTCCCGGTATCGCGCCCCGTCCCGAGACCGGGACGGGATCAGGAGGATCTTCGAACGGAGGGAGAGGAAGCTCTTTGATCTTCGACCGGAGGGAGAGGGAGGTAATTCGAACCGGCTGGGAACTTACGGCTCCCTCTCCCTGGGGGAGAGGGCCGGTCGAAAGACCCCGTTCTCGAAGAGATCGAGGGGTGAGGGGAACACGATGACAACGGCCAAACGGCTCCATCCCCGCTTGGAAAAACCCGAATTGCCGATATATTGAAACTGTGAGACACGGGTTCACCTCAGGCTGCCTGACGGCGGCCGGCGTGCTTGTGCTTGTCGCCGCAGCAGGCCCCGAGATGACAACCCAGCGATGGGATGCTGGTGTCATCCCGATCTGGGCGCTCCACCAGGATGCACCAGCGACCACAGTCCGGAATCCAGGAGCTTCTCTTCTAAGCCCGGGATCATCTGACTGCCCGCCAATCGTCGACTTCTTCGTGACAAATGATCATCTCGGCATCCACTATGATGAACAGCGATCTGTGACCGAGATCTACACCCTGGATCCCTCAATCAGTGGTGTCATCAGGCACAATCTGGACTCCATGCTCAATCGTACGCCTGACACGATCTTCGTCAACATGGGGATCGTCTGGATTGCAGAAGATCTGGATTCCGACGGTAATGTCGAGTTGGTGACGCAGTATGCAGACGCCCTGAGGATATACTCCGCTCCCGACTGGACACTTCGGGCGGAGTTCTTCTGGCCGGGAATGAACGTTGTGATGTATGCAGGTGTAGTGGGTCTCGATGCCGATAGTGATCTTGAAGTCTACGCGACTCCCAATTCGCTTGGAGGTACGGGACGGGCAGTCATCATTGACTACGACTCCCTGACCGGCACTTTTGTCAAGATCGCCGACATTTCCACACCAAACGGCGCAGCCGGACAGTCGGCAGTCGGTGATTTCGATGAGGATGGGCGGGTGGAGTTCATCTGGGGGAATAACACCTTTGGATACGAGCTCTATGAGTGGCAGGGTACCGTCCTATCTCATATCGGGCTTGTCGGAGATTCGATCGACGCAATGGCGTATTCGGCAGTTGCCTGCCGGCCCAAGCCCGGTGGATCGCTATTCGCTTTGCTGGGCTATTCTGGGTCAGATCTGCCGTGGTCCTATGCCTACTACCTGCTGCGGGCAATAGGAGACAACCTCTTCGAGATAGACCATGTCTTCGCAGAATCCACGCCCTATATGGGCATTCACCCTTCACAGGCGGGTGATGTTGACTGCGATGCTCTTGACGAGTTGGTCATGACCTTCAACCCAGCGTTCCGCGCTTGGGGGTGGAGCGAAGAGCAATCTGATTTCGTTGAAGTGTGTACTTGGGATAGGGCAACCTTTGGGACACTCTCGGATTGGTACGTACTGGATCTGGATCGCAACTCATCTCCCGAATGGGGGGCGGTTTCTCACTTGAGGTAGTTCTATGACTTCCCAAGTCCGGAGTGCGTCTACTGCGACACATCTGGTCACTGCCCGCTTGCCGATTGCTGCTGCGCTTGCTTTGGAGATCCCCAATGCGACAGCGTGCTCGATGTGGTTGATGTGGTACACGCTATTGATGTCGCCTTTCGCGACGGCGTTGTCGAGCCCGATCCATCCGATCAGTGTCCCGACCTCGAGGCAATCGACGTCGACTGCGACGGCGATACCGACATCCTCGATGTGGTCCACTTTGTGAATGTGGCATTTCGCAGTGGTGATCCGTCCGTAGAATTCTGCAATCCTTGCCCCTGAATCCCACCTGCCACATCTAGCCATAATGGCAGTCACTGTCAAGTCGAGCCTGTCAATATGGCCGTAATACTGCCATAATTGCGCCATGCTGCCAGTCTCACATTTCCCCAAATCCAGCGTAATCCCCTGAACAACAACACCATACATTGTTCAAGTCAATCCCGGCACGCCCCATGCTCTATCTCAGGCAGCAACGAGATGACTCGGATGCAAACAAATCGAATGGATAGAAAAGAGGAGGGAAACACAATGAGAAGCAATTGCATGAACACCCGGAGCATGATCCCGTTACCG
>DATKYL010000194.1:0-6236 GCA_035528515.1 Acidobacteriota bacterium
ACACTGATCATCTTCTCCTTCGTGGCTTCGGGGTATTTCGTCTATCGGCTTGCGCTGCTGTACGGGATCTCGCCGTCCGGAAGCTGCGTCGCTGGGTTCCTCTTCGCCTTCTGCCCCTATCGGTTCAGCCATCTCGGCTGCCTCAACCAGATCCAGACGCAGTTCATCCCGCTGGGGATCTTCTTCGCGGTGCGCTTCTTTCGCACCGGACGGACCCGGTACGGCGTCGGGGCCGCGCTCACTATGGCCGTCCAGAGCTACTTCGGCTGGTACTCGACGTTTCATCTGCTCGCGGCGCTGGTGGTGCTCCTGGGTTGGGAAATCGTGCGGGAACCTGGACGATGGCGACGGCTCCCTTGGAGAAAAGCTGCCCCGCTGGCTCTGATGAGCGCTGCCCTGATGGTGCCGAGTGCTCTCCCGTATATCCTTCAGAAGCTGGCTATGCCGGAGTTCAACCGCCCGTTCAGCGAAACCGTCCGCTGCTCGGCCGATCTTCTTGATTACCTGCGCGTGAACTCAGACAACATCCTGGCCCGATTCAACCTGCCGCTCGGTAACTGGTGGTCCGGTTTCTTCCCCGGGCTTGTGGCAACGGGCCTGACCGCAGTGGCGGTCGCTGCCGTGTTCCGGACCGCGACGAAGACATCCGCTTCCGAACCGCGGAGCGGTCGAACAACCCTGCGCGCCCGCGCTCGCGCCGCGGTTCGCAGGTGGGGAGAGATAGGATACCTCCCGATCCTGGGGGCTTCCGGGTTGGTTCTCTCATTGGGGCCGTTTTTCAAAGTGGCGGGACATAATCTCTGGATCCCACTGCCGTATACTCTGTGCTACTATCTCATCCCCGGTTTTTCCAGCATGCGGACACCGGGCCGCTTCGCCGTTCTCGTCGCGCTGGCCACCGCGGTGCTAGCGGGGTTGGGGTTCGACGCCCTCCGGCGCCGTTATCCTCGGCTTGGTTCCACCTTCCTGGTGGGCACGCTGCTGGTGGCGGGCGTCCTAGCCTGGTCCCCGACGCTCCCGTTCGTTGCTTATCCGGATCGTGCCTCAATGCCCCCCGTCTACGGCTGGCTGGCCGAGCAGCCCGACTCCGGCCCCATTCTCGAGTTGCCGGTGACAGCCGGGAGAGACTCGGAGAGCACGATCGACCTGCGCCGCCAGATGTACGTCCTCTACCACGGGAAGCCCCGCCTCGACGGTGCGAGCGGCTTCACCTCGAACCGTTACACGGAATTCCGCCGGGACATGCAGGCATTCCCGGCGCCGGAGACGATCGAGCGAGCCTACGACATGGGAGCCCGCCGGTTGATCGTTCATTACGGGGACTACGTGCCCGGCCTCCGTGAGGGAATGCGACACCGGGTGCAGAACGAGAAAGCTCTGCGTGAGGCAGCGGTCTTTGACCAGGATGTGGTCTACGAGATCGAGGAACCGGGAACGAAATGAGTGCTGCCCGAGCGAAACGTCGCGGTGGTGGGCGACTCCTGCTGCTGCAACCAGTGTGAATCCTGAAACTCTCATCCGAAATGGACCGGGATCTGGGGGGCAGAACAAAACCGGCGCCCCACCACACTCCCAAACGGCCCGTTGTCCCACAATCACTTGAAGTGACGTGTCTGTCGCGCTTGACTCCGAGCCGAAAGAGAAGTATCTGTATCCGATAACAGAATCGCCTGCGCGGCGCACACGGCAGTGGGGGGCGCCTACCGCCTGCTCAGACGTGGGAACCGATCAGGAGTCTGGTTGTTTGATCAGGGATGGATTGGGCCGCCGTTCGAGCCTGTGCGACAGGATCGGCAGCAGGCAACTGGGCAATGATAAGGTGATGATAGGAGGGATCAATGGCTAAGAAACCGCAACTGACCACCGCCGCCGGGATTCCGGTCGGCGATAACCAGAACGCTCTGACCGCGGGCCCGCGTGGGCCGCTGCTGGTCCAGGACTGGCAACTCTTCGAGAAACACGCACACTTCAACCGGGAGCGCATCCCCGAGCGTATCGTGCACGCCAAAGGATCCGGTGCCTACGGGACATTCACCGTGACCGGCGACATCACGAAGTACACGAAGGCAAGCATCTTCTCCGCGGTCGGCAAGAAGACCGATTGCTTTCATCGTTTCTCCACCGTAGCGGGAGAACGCGGCGCGGCCGACGCCGAACGCGACGTCCGCGGCTTCGCGCTCAAGTTCTATACCGATGAAGGGAATTGGGATCTGGTCGGCAACAACACGCCCGTCTTCTTCATCCGCGATCCCTACAAGTTCCCCGACTTCATCCACACGCAGAAGCGCGACCCCAAGACCAACCTGCGTGACACCGCCGCGATGTGGGATTTCTGGTCGCTTTCGCCGGAGAGCCTGCATCAGGTGACCATTCTCTTCTCCGATCGCGGTATTCCGCGCAGCTATCGCAATGTCAACGGTTACGGCAGTCACACCTACAGCCTGATCAACGCCGACGGTGAACGGTTCTGGGTTAAGTTCCACTTCAAGACCGTGCAGGGAATCCAGAACATGACTGATGCCGAAGCTGCGGAATTGATCGGCAAAGATCGGGAAAGCCACCAGCGCGATCTGTTCGAAGCGATCGCACGCGGCGACTTCCCCAAGTGGCGCGTCAATGTACAGGTGATGACCGCCGAACAGGCCGAGAAAACCACCTACAATCCGTTCGACCTCACCAAGGTCTGGCCCCACGGCGAGTTTCCGTTGATCGACGTCGGCATCCTCGAACTCAATCGCAATCCCGAGAACTACTTCGCCGACGTCGAGCAGGCGGCGTTTTCGCCCGCGAACGTCGTCCCCGGCATCAGTCACAGCCCGGACAAGATGCTCCAGTTTCGCATCATCTCGTATGCGGACGCGCACCGCTACCGTCTCGGCGTCAACTACGAGAGCCTGCCGGTGAACAAGCCCAAAGTGCCGACCGCGACGTACCACCGCGACGGGCACATGCGTTTCGACGGCAACTCCGGCGGCGCGGTCAACTATGAACCCAACACCCGCGGCGGTCCGGTCGAAGACCACCGTTTCAAAGAGCCGCCCCTGCCGATCGACGGCGACGCCGATCGCTACGACCATCGCGAAGGAAACGACGACTACACGCAGCCCGGAAACCTGTATCGTCTCATGCCCGCCGATGCCCAGCAAAGATTGCATCAGGCACTCGCCGGTGCGATGGCCGGTGTGCCGCGGGAAATCATCGAACGGCAACTGGCGCACTTCGCCAAGGCCGACCCGGCCTACGGGGCGGGCGTGAAGAAGGCCTTGGGGATGTAAACGCGCCGTCGCGCGTGAAGACATCCAGTCGCAGACTGGGTCTGATTTGATATGTCGTCCGTGTGGATAATGATTACCGGCAGAACACTGTACTTCAGAGGAGGTGTCGTGTGCCCGACGAATCTGTTGGATGTGCCAAGCCTACCGGTACGGTGATCGGCGGAGATGCTGAACCGGACATGAGCCCACAAGAAGGATCGAAAGAGGGAGGACGAGTCATGGTGACGGCAAGGGTCGGCGGTAAGGCTCCTGATTTCGAGGCGCCTGCCTATCACAAAGGCGCATTCATCAAGGTCAAGCTATCCGACTATCTCGGCAAGTGGGTCCTGCTCTGTTTCTATCCTGGGGATTTCACCTTCGTCTGACCGACGGAATTGTCGGCGGTCGCCGGCAAATTCGACAAACTCCAGGAACTCGGAGTCGAGGTCCTTTCCGTATCAACCGACAGCGTCTTCGTCCACAAGATCTGGGTGGAGGAAGAACTCTCCAAGATGACCAAGGATGGTATCCCTTGGCCCATGATCGCGGATGGTGCCGGAAGTCTCGGCAAGGTCTACGGCGTCTATGATGAGACCGGCGGTGTCAATATCAGGGGCCGGTTTCTCATTGATCCCGATGGTGTGATCCAAGCCATGGAGGTGTTGACCCCACCGGTTGGTCGGAAGATTGAAGAAACGCTCAGACAAGTCCATGCCTTCCAGCTCGTGCGCAGGACCAAGGGTGCGGAGGCGTGCCCGGCCGGCTGGGAACCGGGAAAGCCCACGCTCAAACCGGGACCGGACCTGGTCGGCAAAGTGTGGAAAGTCTGGCAACCTGAATAGAACGTAGTCTGTGAACCCTGCGCTCCTGCCCCGCCGAACCGGCGTCGGTGGCAGGAGTGCAGGGGTTTCTTTGCTATTTCATTTCGCAATCGCGACGGGTGGCCCGGACGCCCGGTCCGGGTTTCACATCGCATTCCCCCATATTCACTATTGCCGCCCCCTCGGCGAATCCGTACCCATACCCCCGGCCGGTTGAGGAGAGACAACGTAAGGGGGATCCATGCCCGCACCATCGTTCCGCCCCGTACTCCTGCTGCTCTTGGCGCTGGTCTTCACCATCGGTCTTACGTTCGCCACCGTGGAGCTGCCGTATGTGATCGATGATCTCCTGCAGCGGTCGGTGAGCACTCCGAGTCTTGATTCACACGCGGACTCCATCAGCCGATTCAAGACCGAACTGTTCATCGATCACTACCACCTGCGTCTGATCGGGTACATCTGTTTCGCCCTGACTGTTCTTCTGATCATCATCGGTTTCGCGACCCGCAAGAGCGGCCTGGCGACCGTCGGGGCCTTAGCGTTCATGCTCCCGGTCTTCGCTCAGTTTGCGGGGGTGATGTTCTTCTTAGCCGGATTGGGACTGCTCAATGTCCTGTGGCTGCCGATCCTTGACATCTCATTCGACCTGCAACGATTAGGGCTCGTGATCCGCGCCCCGTACGATCTGCTCATGTGGGGATTCCACAAGGCCGGGTACAACGGCTACTGGCCGATCGTCATCTTCTTCATCGGCGGTGGACTGCTGGTCTTCTTCATCGGCACGTTTGCCTGGCTTTCGGCCCGCACCCAGAAACAGGGCGTTGCCGACTCCTGGGTCTATCGTTTCTCGCGCCACCCCCAGTACCTCGGCTGGATCATGTGGAGCTACGGCATGTTCCTCTTGTTGATGCAACAGCGCTATCCGAAACGCTCGTGGGGGATCGACGCCAGCCTGCCGTGGCTCTTGTCGACCATGATCATCATCGGCGTCGCGATGATCGAAGAACTCAGAATGCGCCGCCGCTACGGCGATTCATACGACCTGTTCCGCCGCTCGCGCCCGTTCCTGTTCCCGCTGCCGCGCATCGTAAGGAAGATGTTCGCTCTCCCGTTGCGCCTGTTCTACCGCAAAGACCTGCCCGAACGGAAGCGCGAGGTGGCAGTGGTGTTGACAGTCTACACAGCCCTCCTCATCGGTGCTTCCGCGCTCTTCTATACCGGCGGCTGGACCGAAGTGAAGGGTTGGGTCACCTCCTCCGAGCAGCGCACCGAGCAAATGACCGACCTGGCGACCCGCATCGTAGAACATCCCAACTGGCGCGCGAAGTACTACTACGCCGAAAGACTGGCGGCCTACGGCGATCCGGCAGTCGATCACTTCATCGCGTTCTTGGACAACGATCAGGAAGAAGTCCGCGCACTCGCGGCCCGGTACCTGGGGGAAATTCCGTCCGAACGCGCAATCCCCGCACTCACCGCGGCGCTGGACGACACGTCGCCGAATGTCCGCGGCCGCGTTGTGAAATCACTGGCTCAGATCGGCTCGCGGCAGGCGACCGAACCGATGATGAGACTGCTGGACGATCCCGAGGAATGGGTCCGTAGGGAGGCGGCACGTTCACTGGCCGAACTCGGCGTGGAGGGAATTGCCGATCGGCTGATCGCGGGATTGAACGAGCCGTCTGGATGGGCGCGGATTGCCTACGCCGATGCCCTGGGCATTCTGGGGACCGAGAAGGCGCTGCCCGCGCTGATCGACCGGCTGAACGACGAGCAGCCGTTGGTGCGACGTTCGGTGGTCGTGGCACTGATGAAGATCGGCTCGACCGACGCCTTCGATGCCCTTCAGCGGGCCACGCTCGACGAGGACTGGGAAGTGCGTGTCTATGCGGCCGAGGCGTTGCGGCGTCTTAGGTCGGAAGCGGCTCCCTGATCCGACGGCGCTCTCCCGACCGCAATTTCTCTCTTACCCTTCCCGGGCCGCGTCCCTACATTGTCCACTGATCATTAGGACGGAACCCGGGACCCGGCTATGATCAACCAAACCATCAGCCATTACAGAATCACTGCCAAGCTCGGCGCGGGCGGGATGGGCGAGGTGTACCTGGCCGAGGACACCAGGCTCGACCGCAAAGTCGCCCTCAAGTTTCTTCCGGCGGCA
>DATKYL010000195.1:0-4357 GCA_035528515.1 Acidobacteriota bacterium
CCTCTACGACGGCGAGCATTTCCTCGAAAGCCGCCATATCGCAATGCAGGTTGGACACTGCGCCGCCGATGGTACGATCGCCGTTGAGACGCCGGCACTCGGTCACGTCGGCGGGGTCATCATCGGCCCGAGTGCGTTCCCGTTCGAGATCGAGCGCACCGCCGAATGTGTCGACCAGCGCCTGATCGGCCGCGATCAATCGCTTTTGGTCTGCCCGGCGACGACCGACGCGTTCCAATTGGCGCAACGTCGCGGCTGGGCCCAGACGATCCGCAATGCCGGCGGATCGGTGCTCGACGTCGGCCTGGTCCGGCGGCTTGGTGCAGGCGGCTTGGTGGCGCTGGCATCCGGGGGAGAGGGACGCCCGGTGATTGTCACGAGTCCTCTACCCGACCATGCGGCGTCGGGTCGTCCCGCGATCATTCTGGCCGGTGCGCGGACGGCGATTCAGTATGGCCTGGGGCTGGCCTGACACCGGCGGCATCATCCGCCGGTTGCCATGATTCCAGACGAAACCCCCCGTTTTCCAGAATGATATAGTCGAAGCTCTCGTAGAATTCGCCGCTGTTGATCCACCAGCCGCCGTCGATGCGTCGGACCCAGGCGTTGTGCAGGTGGCCCATGATCACCGCATCGAAACCGCTCGACAGGATTGCCCGCGCCGCCTGATCGTATTCCGAAAAATCGGTGTTCGGTCGTCGCGTGTTGAGTTCACGGGAACGGCCGGAAGAGAAGCGCGCCAGACGGTAGGCCCAGTCGGCCGGGATCAAACGGTAGAGCATCACATTGGGGCGGAACCGCAACACCCGCCGCAGCAGTCGGTACCCGATTTCCGACGGGGCTTTGCCGTCGCCGTGCGCAATGTGCAACCGCATACCCTGGCGTACGAGGGTGATGTCGTCGAGGTGGAGGGTGATCCCCAACTCCTTTTCAAAGTATTCGCCCGCCCAGAAATCATGGTTCCCGGCGATGAGATGAAATGTCCCGCCGGCGCGGGTGAACGCACGGATCGCCGCCAGCACGTCGAGTTGTACCTTGGGGATCCAGTGACGGTACTCGAACCAGAAATCGAACAGATCGCCGAGAAAGAAAACCTCGGCACGACACGACCCCGCCTGCTGTAAAAGGGAATGGAAGCGCTGAACCTTCAGCTCCTCCTGCGCCGGACCGTGAGAACCGAAATGCGCATCGGAGAAGAAATAGACTGGAGGACCGTCCATCATGGGAGAGAATATAGCCCGCGCCCGGCCGGGAGCAAAGGATCGCGACACCGTGGCCGGGCAGACCGGTGCAGCCCGCCTGCCGACGCGACACGATGCCGATTCGCACCTTGACACTCTCCGCGACAGGCCGGTATATGTCACTACAGGTCGATTAGACCGCAACCACCGAGACATCAGAGGGGGACCGTGGACAAGTTCGTGATTAGTGGAGGCCGACGCCTCGATGGGACCGTGGCGGTCACGGCATCGAAGAACGCTACGCTGCCGATTATCTGTGCCTCTCTTCTGGCGGAATCCGGACAAACCGTCCTGAAGGGAATCCCCGACCTCGTCGATATCCGGACCGCCATCGCCCTCTGCAATCACCTGGGGGCGCAGGCGGCGTATGACGCCAAGTCGAAGACGGTGACCATCGACGCCGGCGGCGTGGACCGTCACGATGTCAACTATGACCTCATGCGACGCATGCGGGCCTCATTCCTCTTCTTGGGAACATTGCTCGGACGAATGCGCAAGGCGCGCGTTTCGCTCCCGGGCGGCTGCGCGTTCGGCCCCCGGCCGGTGGATCTGCATATCCGGGGTTTCGAGGCCCTCGGCGTGAAGTTCACCGAGGACCACGGGTACCTGAACGGCGACGGTCGCCGGATGCGGACGGCCACGATCGTGTTCGATCGTCCGACCCACACCGGCACGGAAAACCTGATGATCGGTGCCGCGCTGCTCCCGGGGGAAACCGTCCTGGTTAATGCGGCCTGCGATCCCGAAGTGGGTGATCTGGCCGGCTTCCTGAACCGCATGGGGGCCAAGATCCGCGGCGCCGGGACCTCGACCATCCGCATCACCGGTGTCAAACGTCTCAAAGGGACCGAATATCGTCCGATTCCCGATCGTCTCGAGGCCGGAACCCTTATGATAGCCGGGATCATCACCAGGGGCACCGTCGAATTGACCAATGTCCGGCCCGATCACCTCGAGGCGGTCATCGTCCGCCTCGCGGATATGGGGGTTGAAGTGAAGTCCTCCCGTCGGCGTATGACCGTCAAGGGCCCGAAGCGCCTCTGGCCCATCCGGGTTGTCACCTTCCCCTATCCCGGCTTTCCCACCGATCTCCAGCCCGCCCTCATGCCGCTTCTGGCCATTGCCGACGGCGCGTCGGTGCTTGCCGAGACCGTCTTCCCCAATCGCTTTTCCCATGCGATGGAAATGGTCCGTATGGGTGCCGATATCCAGGTCACCGGGGATGAGGCCCGGATCGCCGGTGTGCCGCGGCTGCGCGGCGCCTCGGTCATGGCGTCGGATATCCGTGCCGGGGCCGGCTTGGTCCTGGCCGCCCTCAGCGCCTCCGGGAATTCCGAAGTCCTTCGTGTGTATCATATAGACAGGGGTTACGACCACCTCGAGGACAAGCTCAACCGGATCGGGGCCGATATCAAACGGAGGAAGGACGCATAACCTCAGCGGACGGCACCGGCCGCCCCACCGGAACACCGTGGGGGGAAGGCTGTTTTCTTGAGTAGAATCGGGCCCGAGGGCACCGCTCCCGAAGCCCCCGGAGTTCCAACGACGCAACGACAGGATCAAGTATGACGATCAGGGTGATCCACTGATGCTGAAACGCTCCCTGCTGTTAGCCGGCGGCGTGATCGCCGCCCTCGTGTTGTTGTCTCCGGGCCTTGTTCCGGACATGGGTCGGGCCATGGCTCAGAGCGGCGGTTTTGGGAAGAACAAGGTCCAATACCGCGAGTTCGACTGGCACTACATATCGACCGAGCATTTCGACATCTACTTCTATGAGGGCGGCTACGATCTCGCGGCGTTCTCCGCCGACGTGCTCGAGGAGGCCTACCTCAAGGTCTCCGAGCAGCTCAATTATCGTCTCCGTGCCCGTGTCCCGGTCATCCTCTACGAATCCCACAACGACTTCCAGCAGACCAATGTCACCAGCAGCCTCCTCGAAGAGGGAGTCGGCGGGTTCACGGAATCGCTCAAGAACCGCATGGTGATGCCCTTCACCGGTTCCTACGAAGATTTTCGTCATGTGCTTCACCATGAGCTGACACACGCCGTCACCTTTGAGAAGTTGTACGGCCCCGGGATGGGTTCGCTCATATCCAGCCGCTCTCTGTTTCAACTGCCGCTCTGGTTTGCTGAGGGATTCGCCGAATATGCTTCGCGCCACGGCTGGGACACCTTCGCCGACATGGTCATTCGGGACGCGACCGTGCACGGATACCTTGTTCCCCTGCAGTACGTCGGCGGCTACCTGGCGTACAAGCAGGGCCAGTCGGCGCTTCTGTTTCTGGCCGAACGCTACGGCGAGGAGAAGATCGCCGAGATCATGAGCCGCGGCCGCTTCGAAGCGAGTATGGACAACTCGCTCAAGAAAGCGATCGGCCTCGGTGTGGATGAGTTCGACGAGGCTTGGCAGAAACGTCTCCGCAAGGAATACTGGCCCGAAATCTCGGAGCGCGAAGAACCCAAAGACTTCGCCCGCCAGTTGACCGACCACGAGAAGGACGGCACCTACCTGAACGACCGTCCGGCGTTCTCCCCACGGGGCGACCGCCTCGCCGTCCTCAGCGAATACAGCGACTACACCGAAGTCAAAATCATATCGACCGTCGACGGCCAGAAACTCTCCCGTGTTCTGAAAGGCGGACGCAGCGATCGCTTTGAGTCGCTGCATTCGTTCCTCTCGGGCATCAGCTTCTCTCCCGACGGCTCGACGCTCGCTTTGATCGCGAAGTCCAAGGGAGAGGATGCGCTGTTCTTGGTCGACGTCGACGGCAACGGCATGGACAAGGTGCTGCGCCTGGGGTTCGCCTCGATGCGCTCACCGGTCATTGCCCCCGACGGACAATCGGTCGTCTTTGCCGCCGCCCGCTACGACCGCGACGATCTCTACCAGGTGGACATCGCCACCGGCACTGTCCGGCGGCTCACCGACGACCGTTACGACGAGCAAGACGCCGACTTCGACCCGACCGGGACCAAGCTGGTGTTCGCCTCCGACCGCCCGGTCGACGGCCCCGCGACGCTGCGCCTCCCGGATGAGCAGAACCCGCGCACGTTCTCTTACGGGATCTACAACATCTTCGAAGCGGACCTGACCACCGGCGCCGTGCGGCCGCTCA
>DATKYL010000196.1:0-10318 GCA_035528515.1 Acidobacteriota bacterium
TGCGACGATCGCCCCCATCGACAGCGTCTGGGTCAGCATGATCACGCCCAGAATCGCCAGCCCCATCGGGACCTCATACGAGACCACCTGCGCTGCCGAACGAAACCCGCCCATGAGCGAGTACTTGTTGTT
Source organism: Acidobacteriota bacterium (assembly GCA_035528515.1). GTDB lineage: Bacteria > Zixibacteria > MSB-5A5 > WJJR01 > WJJR01 > DATKYL01. The sequence goes on from DATKYL010000196.1 coordinate 133, forward strand.
CGACGACCAGCCGGCCATCAGGAGGCCGATCACGGTGAAGGTGGTGATCGAGAGGATGTAGAGGATTCCGATATTGAGATCGCGAACGATGAGGCCCTTGCCGAAAGGGATCGCCACGTAGGCGGCGAGGGCGGCGACGAAGGTCACGATCGGCGCCCAGAAATACACACCCCGATCCACCTTGGCCGGGGTGATGTTCTCCTTCTGCAGCAACTTCATCGCGTCGGCGATGGTCTGGAGGCTGCCAAACGGGCCCACGCGGTTCGGGCCGAGACGCATCTGAATGCGGGCCGACACTTTGCGTTCGGCCAAGACGAGCACCAACGCGGCGACTGCGGTAAAGGTAACGATCGCCAAGCCCGCAACCAGCAACTGCGCCACGACCACCCAGGCCGGTCCCAGACCCAAGGCGCCCACAAGATCGGCGATCACATCCCCGATGAAGGCAACCAGTTTGTCGAGTTCCAGCATTGGCGCTCAGTGTCTCGAAATCGAATTGCCGGCTAATACCACCTGAGAACGCCCTTCCGCCAGGCATAGAGCAGCCCGAACAGAAGAATCGCGATAAAGACGATCATCTCCACGAAGGCGAAAAGGCCCAACGACTGATAGGCGATGGCCCAAGGAAAGAGGAAGACCATCTCGACGTCGAAAATGACGAAAATCAGGCAATATATATAGAAGCGAACGTTGAACTGGATCCAAGCTGAGCCGACCGGCGTCTCGCCGCACTCGTAGGTCGATTCTTTGATTGGATTCGGGGCTGAGGGGCGAATCAGCCGCGCCAGCAGAAACGTAAATAGAACGAATCCGATCCCTAAGAGAATGAAAACCCCTACAGCGGCAAAATCGGACATCGCCTACCAGACTCCTGCCAATCCGGCGGCAGGAAGCTGCCGCCGGAGTCGCGCAGCTTATCGTTTGGACAGGGCCGCTGTCAAGCGATTTCCCCTCTCGCGGGGTGAGTTTGTCAAAGTATCCCAGCGGCGTGTGGGTTGGGCGATCATTAGGGAACGGCATGTCGCTACGGATCGGGAGACCGCTGGTAATAGGTGAATGTGAGCTTGCCCTTGCGCGTGGCGCGGTAGCGCGCGTAGTCCGGGTACACCGTCACGTCGATGGGTACCTCGTACTTCTTGTAGCCGCGGCGAAACTCCTGCGAACCGGCGATCTCAGCGTCGGAACGGAAGTAAGGGCTCCAGGAGGGCTGGCCCCAGGTGGGGCCGAGGATGATGTAGTCCGGTCGCCGTGACACGACATAACGGCCGTCGCCCTTCTCATGCCCGGGGACGCGCTCCCGGGGCAACGTCTTCCGAGAACTGACCTCCCGGCGGGCGATAACGGTGTCGACCAGGCCGAGCATGTCGATATACCGGTTTTGCGGCGCGTAGTAGGGAACCGAGCCGGCGGTGTTCAGGGCGATGAGACTGCCGGGCGGCCAGTCGGCGACAATCTGCCTGGCGATGATGCGTCCGACGAAGACGGTCGGGTCGATCTGCCGGGCCGCGCCGGTATGCGGCCCCGGTTCGACCAGTTGATACGCCGACAGGAAAAGCACACCCGCCGGCATCAACAGCCCGACATAACGCGGAAGCGAGGCTGCGACTGGACGGAGCATGTAATAGACGGCGAGGGCGCAAGTGGGGATGATCGGGGCGACAAAGCGAAAGCCGGACATGTGGTCGCCGCCGATGGCGATGACATAGCCGAGGTAACCCACGGTCATGGTGACGAGAAAAGAGATCGCGAGGGTCCAGCGCCGGTCGATCGTTGTGTGGACGACCTCGAACAGCATGATCGCGAGGATGAACGGCGCGGCCATGAAGAACTTGACCATGTAGACGTACCCCAGGAACGCTTTCCCCGCATAGAAGCCCGACTTCGCGTAGTAGGTGTTCGGCAGCGGATCGCCGTAGTAGATGAAGCGCCACAGATAGTAGACGCCGAAGATCACAATGAAGAGAGCGGCCATCCGGATGATCGCGCTGATCCGTATCCGACGGGCGCTGATGCGGCTCAGGAGGCCGAATGTCACGGCGCCGAGAAAGAAGAAGACGCCCTCCGGACGGGTCATTGCCGCCAGCGCGAAGAGAGCCCCGGCCGCCACCGGCGAGCGGCCGTTCTCGATCGCATCGGCGAAAAGCCAGATTCCCGCGGTGACGAACAGGGCAAAGAGGGATGCTTCCAGCCCCCCCAGCGACCAGATGATGATGGGCAGCGATGACACGCTGATGACCAAGGGGATGGTCAGAGCGGAGGTGGTATCGGGCTCGCGGCCAGCGCGGCGCCAGACGCGGAGGATGATAAAGAGTGCCAGTATAATGTAGGCAGCGATCCCCACCACGCGTGAGGCGGCGATGAGGTCGATTCCGAGTCGACCGACCGCAGCGGTTAGGATAATGTAGAGAAAGTTGGAATATCCCTCAATGCGCTCGCCCGGATTCCAGGTCAGCCCGTTTCCCTCGATCAGGTTCCGGCAGTAGCGGAGCGAGATGAAGGCATCATCGACGTAGTAGGCCTGGTACTGGTAGAAGCCCACCACGGCGATGGCCAGGGCGGCCAACGCGACGACCGTCAGGACACTGCGCTGAAATGCGACCGAGTGCCGGGCCGGGCGCTGATGGGGGGCGGCGGCGGTCACGGTGCTGTCTCGAGCGTGTCGGCGGAGACTCCCGCCGGGAGCGTGTCGCCGGCGAGGCCGGCCACGTAGTGCAGGCGCCACATCGGGTCCTCGAGATCTGCCGCGCGGCGCAACATGAACGCCAACTGACCGTCATCAAAGTTCGATTCGACAAGATACCACTGCGAGGCATAGAACCGATTTGAGAACTGTGCCACGACCGGTTCACCCCGGAAGGTCCCGAGCATCCGTAGCTCGCGGGTCCTCCAGGAGAGCGGCACGCGGCCGTGGAGGAATTGCTCCTCGATGATCACCTCATCGATGAAATCGCCCGAACAAATCCAGCGCATGTCACTCCACATATAGGTCGGCACGTAGTGCCATTGATGGCCGGGGGGAACACTGAGCTGGAAAGGTGGCTGAACATACGCGCCGAGCAGGGAATCGGATGCTATGCGGGGGTCGTTGGCGACGAACAGGTTCACCTTGCGGACACCTGTCGGCACAGTAAAGCAGGTGCCTGCCTGGGGAGCGCGCACCGCCATCGAGCCGAGGATGATGACGGCACTGACCAAGCCGGCGGTGAGCCACCGGGATTGCGTTCGGCGATCCAGATCGATCTGCGGCCCACCGATCTGCACGGAATTCAGGGAATCGAAAATCTCCTGCGCGATCCGCCCGAACAGGAACACGGCGTACGGCACGACCACCGCAAACATGCGGGCACTCCGCGGCCAGATGAGAAAGCTGAAAATGCCGACGACGGCTAATGCCAGGATCACAGCCGGCGAGCGGCGGATCGGCCGCTTCGCAAACCGGCTCCAGAACACGGCGACAAAGAGGACAAGGAAGAAGCCGCCCAGGATCCAGAGGAAGATCGGGAAATTCCATGACAGGGCCGGGCGCATGGTCTCCACTTTCGCGCTCTCACCGAAGAGCGTGACGGCGATGTTGTTGCGGAAGTAGTTAGGGATCAAAAACGACAGGATCAGCAGGCCCGCAACCGGCCAACTGAGAATGAGGACTGTCCGCGTCACCGCGCGGGCGACATGCCGAAGCCACGATCGTGCCGCCGGATCGCGAAGCAGCTCAGTCAGCATCATCGTCGGTATGAGAATCACCGCCCATTTGGGGAAATCGGTCAGAACGAGGACGGCGCAGATGATCCCCGACAGGATCGTATCCTGACGGAGCGAGGTCTGCCGGTCGTTCCGCACTTCATAGGACAGTAGCAGTCCGAACCATAGGGCCATCGATTGGATGGTCGGGTTGGCCATCCCGATGTACTTGTGGACGAACGGGATGGTGATCATCCCCGCAACGAAGGCCAACGTTCCCGCCAAGGGGAAGCCCTCGGCCGAGCGGCGGATGCGGCCCAATCCCCAGATGCCCGAGACGAGCATGATGGCGAACCAGGAGAGGTTCACCACCAGGACGCCATCGAAGCCGGCGGCGCGGACGGCGTAGTGGATCGGAAGGGCGTAGGCATACTTGCGCAGGGCGTAGCTGTTGGCTTCGAGTGGGCCGGGTCGGCTGAAGTCGGGATCGGTGACATCGTTGAGGAGCGCGGCCCCGTCCCAGAAATAGGGATAGTAATCGAAGGGGAGATTGGATATCAGCGTGTACCCGCCGATGACTATCGCCACGATCGGCAGTGCTATCAGGAGCCACCGGGACTTGCGGAGTTGTGGGGTGAACATCATGTCCGGCATGGCACCTGTTCCGCTGTGGGCGGTGTCGACTCGATTTGCGTGGAAGCGGCGAATCCGTTCGTTCCCAGTGGCTTATGGTTGCCGCCTCGGGCCGGGTCTGCTGGGATACGGTTCGCGCGGCCGTTCACGGCACTCAACATAGGATGAGGGTCGGACACTGTCAAATGCCGTAGATGTAGCACGCGGAGGCAAGGATAGCGCCGCCGCCGTCGATGTCTCCAGGAGACGGCGATTGATTTAGCTGCGTCATAAGGAGTTGTTACTCCATACGTTACGGTGCTCCCTTGCTTCTGGTCGTTTGATGTGTCCAGATATGACGGGTCAGCACGCGACGTGGTGGCATTGTAACTCATTGCATAATAGGCGAGTATTCGCGTCGAGCCATGCTCCTTGACAGGCAGTATTAGTCGACGATCACGGGAGCATGATACAGGGGTGGTGCCCCGAATCATTGCTGCGAATCGTTGAGCCCTGTCGCTTCTCACCCCGCGCTACGCACCATTTGGGCGGTGCGGACGGCAACGGTCTGATTGTAGTCGAACGCGAGCTGCTTGTAGTTGACGATATCGATGATCGTCCCGACGAAGCAGATCCCGGCGGTGAACAGGTAGAGGATCCCCATCCCGATATGGTCGAGGATGAAGCGGTGGATGCCGGCGAAGCCGACGAAGCCGACGCAGGCGGTCAGGAGGATCAACATGGGATCGCGGCGTTTGGCCCCATAAGCGAGCGCAAACTGCCGGGCCTGCGTGTCGTTCATGTCTTTGATCAGGCCCTGTACGTACGCCATTTCCCGATCGTCGAGATTCGGAAGGAGTTCCATAATGTTCGGCATCGTGTGCCTCCTGGTACCGGATTGTGATCGACGGGCGCAGCCGACTGTGCCGGCCGTTTCCTCAAGAGCGTGACGATTCGCGTAGTCAACACGACAACAGCGAACCATCCCAACGGATGCGCCTGGAGCGACGACGCGATCTCCCCACGGAACAACAGCGCAATCGACCGCCCCAGCCCGCAACCCGGACAATGCTCAATCCCGAGCCAGCCCGCCACACACAAATTCAGGTGTGTGTCGGCATACGGATCGACCGCCAGCGCCAGGTACAGAAGGCCGGCAAGCCAGAGGAGGGCTTCGGGGGGTGGGGGGGGGTGGCGTGTGCCGAAGTGCGATGTGTGACTGTCCACAACGACAAAGATACCAGCTTGCGGCCTATTTCCACAATCGAACACTGGACTCGGAGAGAAGAGGATGTAGCTTCAGTGTGATGGATGTGGATCAGATCAGACGGCTCACCATCACCGCGATGGTGAGTGATGATGATCTCCTCGACAAGCTGGTGCTGAAGGGGGGAAATGCGATCTGCATTGGGCATGGGATTTCAACGCGAGCCTCTACAGACATTGACTTCTCAGTTGAAGACGATCTCTCACAGATGGGATTGCCCGAGTTTGAAGCCCGAGTAAGCAAGAATCTCATTGAGGTCTTTTACGCTGAAGGGTATACCGTGTTCGACATTCGCGTACGCGAGGTGCCATTGCCGGAGTGCATGGATGCGGCCACGCGTGAATTCTGGGGAGGATACACGATTGAATTTAAGTTGACCCCAAAAGATCGTTTCGACAGGCTGAAGAACGATCTCGATGCGTTGCGACGGGATTCGACCGTGGTTGGGCCGCGGCACCAGCGGAAGTTCTCCATCCAGATAAGTAAGCACGAGTATTGCCGGGAGAAGATCCCGAAGCGCGTCAATGGCTTCACGGTCTATGTGTATACTCCCGGGCTGCTCCTCGCGGAGAAACTGCGTGCTATCTGCCAACAGATGCCCGAATTCAGGGACGTCGTGCGGACAAGTCTGTCGGCACGGGCGCGTGACTTTTTCGACATATGGGTACTTGTGGATGCGTTTGGGTTGGATGTGACAGAATCTGAATTCCACGATTTGGTTAGGTCCGTGTTTGCCGCTAAGCGCGTTCCGCTCTTGTTGCTCGGCAGCATTAGAGGCACACGGGAATTCCACCGATCGGATTTTGAGGCGGTAAGGGACACAGTGGATCCGGGATTCGATCTGAAGGACTTTGACTTCTACTTTAATTACGTGGTTCGAATCGCCGATCTGTTAAAAGCCCTTTGGATAGAATAGCCTCCATTCCTTCGAGTACTCCGTCTCTGTCATGCCATGCAGTAAGTAGAAATCGAATTCAAGGCCGAACTCGCGTAGCAGCACAAGCGGTCGCGAACCAAAGCCCGCGCGCTCCGCTAGGAAACCGATCGCCTGCTGGTAGGGGTATAGCAGGTCCATGTCGCGCAAGATCGCGACGAGTTTGTTCAGTGAGGCGCGTCCTCGCGCTGCAGTGTACGCCTGGCGAACCTGCTCAATACCGCCCGCGTAATGTGGGCGGACGACGATATCGATCAGTGTCCGCTCGAGGTTCGTCACAGGAACTTGTCGACCGTCCGGCGCTTCCATATCGATGACGCCGAGATTCCCCGTATTCTTCCCACTCAGCAGAACGATTTGGACTGACCCGTATGTGTACACGAGCTTCGACGTTCTCGGGCGGCTCTTGAACGCAGTGTCGATGCGGTGTTGTTCCAAGGTGCTGTCTCTGCGGGGCTTTGGCGATTGCTCTTGGTTGACATAGATCGTCTTCGGGATCTGCTGCGTGAGGTCATGTAAGAGGACTGCCGAGAAATGCGACAAGTAGGATCTTGCTCTGAGCGAAACTGATAGTTCGTATGGGGAAGGTTCGTCTCTCCAGTAGTACCTCACGAGCCTCCTGTATCCGTGTTGTGAGAGAAGCTCCAGTTCTCGAAGGTGTGATTTCTCGACCAGGAAGGAAATGAAGCCGTCTACTGTTGTGGCTTCTGCCAGTCTCCAGAATCCGCGGTGTTCTTTCAGAATTCTCCCGAGATCTTGCCGAGTGAGTATTGTTCGGTTTAGATCGTCAATGTACTGGATAATGTCTTTCTTGGCGATTTGGAGACGTGTTGGAGCCATTTTGACAGTCCTCGTGCCATCTCTGCTGGTATATATACCAGCAGAGATAGGAAAAGCAAGCTCGATTATTACTTGTTACCTGTTTGTTTTCAACGCGTTGGGACTCTTCATTAGCTGGGTTTATGCCGTAGCAGTAGGTATATATACCTACTGCTACCACGTGAAGAATGGCCATCGTGTCACTCTAATTGGTTGTGTAATAATGTATTATGGATTCTTTGTCTGCATTGATCCGCACTCATACACAGGTATATATACCTGTGCATGAGTCTATCCCGGAAGACTTCGTCAACTGCCTACCACTCAGCATGTTAGCATGCGCAGTGCGCCGTTCCCGATTGAGTCCAGACAGCGCCCCCTACCCCATCCCCAACAGATCCAACAGCCGATTCAGGTCGTTGTGGCCGAAGTAGTCGATGATGACGCGGCCGCGCTTCTTGGTCTCCACGATGTGCACCGTGGTGCCGAGCTTGAGGCGCAGTCGCCGTTCGACCGCGTCGAGTTCGGGTGAACGCGGCTTGGCGCGCGAGACGGTGCGTTTGGGACGGCCGTAGACCATCTCCTCGGTGCGACGTACGGAGAGACTCTCGGAGACAATCCGGTTCGCGAGACGGACCTGGACTTCGGAACGTTCGAGGGCGAGAAGCGCGCGCGCGTGACCGGCCGAGAGTCTGCCGCCGGCGATCTGGTTGCGCACCGATTCGGGGAGGGCGAGCAGACGCAGCGTGTTGGAGACGGTCGAACGGTCTTTGCCGACTTTTTGCGCGATCGTCTCCTGCGTGTGACCGAACAGTTCGGCGAGACGTTTGTAACCGACCGCTTCGTCGAGAGGATTGAGATCCTCACGTTGCAGGTTTTCGATCAAGGCCCATTCGAGCGTGGTCACATCGGTGGCGTGCTCGACGACCAGCGCGGGGATCGTTTCGAGACCGGCTTCCTTCGCCGCGGTCCAGCGACGTTCACCGGCGATGAGTTGAAACGTGTCGCCGGTTGCTTTGACCAGGATCGGCTGCAGCACACCGTGCGAACGTATCGACGCAACCAGTTCATGCAACTTGTCGGGGTCAAGCCTGGTGCGCGGCTGATTCGGATTCGGCACGATCTTGCCGACCGGAAGATGCGCGATATTCCCGGCGGCCGGACCGGCCGCATCGGACGTGGCGGTGGGTATGAGGGCGTCGAGCCCGCGTCCCAAGGCGCGACGGTTCATGGGGTCGTCACCTCCTGTGCCAGCACCTCCTGAGCTAAGGAGGCATAGTTGACGGCACCGGTGGAATGGGTATCATAGAGGGCGATCGGCTTGCCGAATCCGGGTGCCTCCGACAGCCGCACACTGCGTGAAATCACGGTACGATAGACTTTGTCGCCGAAAAAGCGACGCGCCTCTTCCTCGACCTGGCGCGAGAGATTGAGACGGCCGTCATACATCGTCAACAGCACGCCTTCAATCGTGAGACTCGGATTGAGCGAGCTCTGCACGCGCTTGATTGTTTCGAGCAACAGTCCCAATCCTTCGAGTGCGAAATACTCGCACTGCATCGGAATCAACACCGATTGCGACGCGGCGAGTGCATTGATCGTGAGAATGTTGAGCGACGGCGGGCAATCGATTATGACAAATTGATAATCGGTGACCACCGGCGCTGTCAGCGCGGTGCGCAGACGGGTTTCGCGATTTTCCATTCCGATCAGTTCGACCTCCGCGCCGACCAGGCCGATCGTCGAGGGAACCAGATCGAGTTTGTCGATCGCGACTTGTCGACGTACCGACGCGAGCGCGATCCCGTCGATCAGCACATCGTAGATCGATTGCGCGATTGTCTTTTTGTCGATGCCGAGAAACGATGTCGTGTTCGCTTGCGGATCGAGATCGATTAAGAGTGTGTGTTTCCCGGTGAGTGCTAAGCAGGTAGCGAGGTTGACCGCGGTGGTGGTCTTGCCGACGCCGCCTTTTTGGTTGGCGACGGCGATCACGCGACGTTCAGGCATCGAATCCATTCAGCAACCTCAGCTTATGCGGAGGCAGGTCACCCGCTTGTCTATTGAAGCACCGTTGCCCCTGTAATGTCAAGGTCGCTCGCAAAATAGGTCATGCAGGTTTCCGGAACATCATGATTCGTGTCGTGACTCCCGGGACGAGTCCGGTAATACAGAATGTCTCAATGAGTTCGAAGGACTGTTTCGGTACGGCCTGCAGCTCGCCCGGATCTGACTCGGGGGGCTTGAAGGTGATGAGTGTCCCGCCGGGGGCCAGGGCGCTATTGGCCCAGGCAAATGCCTCTTTCCATCCTGCTACCGCCTTGAGTGATAAGATATTGTATCGACTGGTGTCGGAGATCGGCTTCCGCAGGAACTCTTCTGCCCTCTGGTTGATCACACGTAGATTCACAAGACCCAGTCTCTCCGAGGCTCGTTCGAGGAAGAAGGCTTTCTTGGCGACCGATTCGATCAGGTCGAAGGAGTCGCGTGGGCGGAAGATCGCGATCGGGATCGCGGGGAAGCCGCCCCCTGAGCCGATGTCCAGCCAGTGGAGAGGTCCGGTGTCGGGCAGCTTCGGGATGACGGCGACCGAGAGGGCGAACTGGCGCGCGATCTCAGTCGCGACATCGCCGGCGCGTGAGACGAGGTTGATCTTGCGGTTCGCCTCTGCAATGAGGTCACAGTACTGCTCAGCCGCACTCAGGGCGGTCACGTCAACTGCCTCTTCCCCAATGAGTTTCGCGATCAGATCGGCCGATAGTTTCACGTGAAACATCCGGTCAGAAGGTCGATGTCCAGCAGAGAATGACGGCTCCGGGTGGCCGCCTGTCAATCAATCTTGGAGCTGAGATGTTGGTACGCTCAGGTTGATCGGA